>DASYUT010000074.1 GCA_036000965.1 Actinomycetes bacterium | reverse complement strand
CCGCCGAGAAGCTCAGGAACGTCCTGGCGAGGGGGAGCATCCAGATGAACCCGGCCGGTCATCGTGCCCGCTCGGCGAGCCGGCGCCGGCGGCGAGGGAGCGCGAGCACCAGCGCGCCCAGCCCCAGCAGCACCAGCAGCGCCTCCAGCCATCCGCCCACCACGGGGATCGCCGAGAGCAGCACCACCACCAGCACCCCGAGCGCCAGTCCACCGAACCCTCGGACAAACGACCGGGCATCCTCGCCGAACAGCAGCCGCCCCAGGGCAAGCCCAACCGCCGTCTGGGCCCCGAAGGCCACCGCCAGGAAGAACAGGAAGGCGATGATGCCCGCGGCCAGGGTCCCGCCGAACGCGGTCGCGCCCGTCAGCGACCCCAGTCCGAGCAGGCCCAGCACGACTGCCACCAGGACCGTCACCAGGACGAGCACGAGCAGCACGACCACCACGCCGACGACCGCCAGGATCCCGGTCCCGAAGCTGGCTAGCGGACGTCGCCGTACCGACTCGGCGGCGCCCTGCAGCATCCGTGGCGCCAGCCACAGCAACAGCGCGCCCACGACAAGGATGCTGAGGTACCGCCGCAGGCGGTCAAGCGCGCGCTCCGCCAGCGTGGGCGGCTGTTCCTCGGGCTGCCGGACGCTGACCCGCTCGCTGCCGGCCACCGAACCGCTCCGCGTGTAGCTGCCGGTGGCACCCAGCACGCTGCCGGCGACGGCGCCATCCATGCGCATCTGCCCCGTGCCGAAGATCAGGTCCCCGCCCACCTCGGCCCCTGGGGCGACGGTTGCCTGACCGGCTCCGACCAGCAGGTCCTCTCCCACCCGTCCTTCCACTCTCGCCTGGCCGGCGCCGACCCGCACGTCGCCGTCGACCTGCCCCGAGATCGTGGTGGTCCCGGCGGCCGCCAGCACGTCGCCGGTGACCGTGCCGGAGACGGTGACCTCTCCTCCGGTGGCCACCAGGTCGCCCTCGACCCGGCCGTCGACCCGCACCGTCCCAGCGGAGGCGTACAGGTCGCCCCGAACGGTCTCTCCCGCGGGCACCGTCACCTCCTGGCCGCTGCGCACCTTGCCGCCGAGCTCGGTCTCCTGGGCCAGCGCCGCAGCCGACAGGAGCGCCAGCGCGACGGCCATGAACACGATCCCCTTCATGGGCGGACTCCTTGATGGGTCCGGTGAGCCTGCTGGCCGACCGGACGTGTCACCGGACGTTTGGGAATGCCACTGTTTCGGCCGCGGCAACACCCAGTCCGTGACGACGCTGGACTCGCCAACGGCACCCCGCAGTCTTGCCGATCCGGGTACCTTGGCACCATGACTGCCATTCCCGAGAAGCCGTCGCTCGATGGCCTGGAGGCGAAGTGGGACGCCTTCTGGCAGGAGCAGGGCACCTACCGGTTCGACCGGTCCAAGGGCCGCGAAGCCGTCTACGCCGTCGACACGCCGCCACCAACGGTGAGTGGCTCGCTCCACCTTGGCTCGGCCTTCGGCTACATCCAGACCGACGCCATCGCCCGGTTCCAACGCATGCAGGGCCGCGAGGTCTTCTACCCGATGGGCTGGGACGACAACGGCCTTCCCACCGAGCGCCGAGTGCAGAACTACTACGGCGTTCGGTGTGACCCGTCGATCCCCTACGACCCGACCGGCATCCTGCCGGGGGGCGACAGCGCCCAGCGCCCCATCTCGCGGCGCAACTTCGTCGAACTGTGCCACCGCCTCACGGAGAAGGACGAGCAGGTCTTCGAGCGGGTGTGGCGCACCCTCGGCCTCTCGGTCGACTGGACGCTCACCTACGCCACCGTCGACAACCGGTCGCGCCGGATCGCCCAACAGGCGTTCCTGCGGAACCTGCGCCGGGGTGAGGCGTACGCGAGGGAGGCGCCCACGCTGTGGGACGTCGATTTCCAGACCGCCGTGGCCCAGGCCGAACTCGAGGAGCGGGAGTCGCAGGGCGCTCTGCACCGCGTGACCTTCGCCCGAGCCGACGGCGACGAGCCGGTGCACGTCGAGACGACCCGTCCGGAGCTGCTGCCGTCGTGCGTTGCTCTGGTGGCCCACCCGGATGACGACCGACACCGTCCGCTCTTTGGCGCGGAGGTGGTCACGCCGCTGTTCGGCGTGCGGGTGCCGGTGGTCGCCCATCCCCTTGCCGAGCCGGACAAGGGTTCTGGCATCGCAATGGTCTGCACCTTCGGCGACACGACCGACGTGGTCTGGTGGCAGGAGCTCGACCTGCCACTGAGAGTGGTCATGCAGCGTGACGGGCGGTTCCAACACGCGACGCCCGAGTGGCTGGCCGGCAACGAGGCCGAGGCCGCCTGGGCCGAGCTGGCGGGCAGGAGCTCCAGGCAGGCGCGGGCCCGCGTGGTGGAGCTGCTGCGCGAGTCGGGCGACCTGGTGGGCGAGCCCCTGCCCATCACGCATCAGGTCAAGTACTACGAGAAGGGCGAGCGGCCGCTGGAGATCGTGACCAGCCGTCAGTGGTACATCCGCAACGGCGGCCGGGACTCGCAGGTGCGCATGGCGCTGCTCGAGCGAGGCCGCGCCCTGGCCTGGCACCCCGACCTCATGCGGGTCCGGTACGAACATTGGGTGGAGGGCCTCAACAGCGACTGGCTGATCAGTCGCCAGCGCTTCTTCGGCGTGCCATTCCCAGTCTGGTACCCAACGGGCAGCGACGGCGAGCCGTTGCGCGACGAGCCGATCCTGTGCGACGAGGCGGCGCTGCCGGTGGATCCACAGAGCGAGCCGCCTCCGGGGTACGAGGAGAGCCGGCGCGGCAAGCCGGGCGGCTTCGTCGGAGACCCGGACGTCATGGACACCTGGGCCACATCGTCGCTCACGCCACAGATCGCCTGCGGCTGGGAGGACGATCCCGACCTGTTCGCCCGTACCTTCCCCATGGACCTGCGGCCTCAGGGCCCGGAGATCATCCGGACCTGGCTTTTCTCGACCGTGCTGCGTTCCCACCTCGAGCACGAGACCCTGCCCTGGTCGCACACCTTCATCAATGGTTGGGTCCTCGACCCCGATCGCAAGAAGATGTCGAAGTCGAGGGGCAACGTGGTCACGCCGATGCCATTCGCCGAGGAGTACGGCGCCGACGGGCTGCGCTACTGGGCGTGCCGGGGCGGGCCGGGAACTGACACGGCGATCGACCGAGGGCAGATGAAGACCGGGCGGCGCCTCGCCGTCAAGCTACTCAACGCGTCGAAGTTCGTGTTGGGACTGAGTTTCGAGGGCGGTCCAGCGTCGACGGTCACCGAGGACGTTGACCGGGCCATGCTGGCGCAGCTTGCGGCGGTGGTGGATGACGCCACTGCGTCGTTTGAGGTGTACCAGTACCACCGGGCGCTCGAGCGGAGCGAGACGTTCTTCTGGCATTTCTGTGACGACTATGTCGAGCTGGTGAAGGACCGCTCGTACGGCAGCGGCGCGCCTGCCCGCTCGGCTCGGGCGGCGTTGTCGATGGCCCTGTCAACCCTGCTCCCCTTGTTCGCGCCGTTCCTTCCGTTCGTCACCGAGGAGGTGTGGTCGTGGTGGCAGCCCGGTTCGGTCCACCGAGCACCTTGGCCAAGGAGCGAGGAGCTGCGCACTGGGGCGGGCGGAACCGACCCGGCCGTCCTGGACGTCGCCGCGGAGGTCCTCGCCGAGGTGCGCAAGGCGAAGTCGACGGAGAAGCGGTCGCTGCGCACCAAGGTGGCCCGGCTCACAGTGGCGGACGTCGGCGACCACCTGGCGGCGCTGCGGATGGCAGAGGCTGATCTGCGCGCGGCTGGCCGCGTTGCCGACCTGGTCCTCCACGAAGCACCCCAACGGCTGGTCACTGTCGAGCTGGCGCCGATCGCCGAGCAGGTTGGCTCCATCGGAGCGGGTCCGTAAGCCTGGACCACCTCGTGGTCAGTCACTCATGGCCCGGCGGGCGGGCTACCACCATCCCTGCCGCTTGGTCCATCGCAGCAGGGCTGCCGACATCACCGCCATCACCGCCAGCACCACGATGAGCTGCACAAGATGGGTCTGCTCGTTCACGATCACGTTCATCCCGTAAATGGACGACAACGCCGTGATCGGCAGCGTGACCGCCGCGATCACGGCCAGTCGCTCCGCGGCGATGGTCATCTTGGTCTCGGTTCGTGTCTGGTAGAACTCGATCACTCCCTGGAGGAACTCCTTCTCGCCGTCAGCAACGCTGCGGACCCGGCCGAACTGGTCGACGAGATCCTCCACCAGCGGCCGTGCTTCAAGGGGAACGAGGCGGCTGAGGGTGGCCATCCGCCCGTAGATCTCGCGGCTCTGCGCGGCCATGGTGCGGACCGTGAGCAGTTGGTGCCGGGCGCGGAAGAGCTCCTCGAGGAACTGCTCGGGGTCGCCGATGTCGCCGCTCATCACCTGCTGCTCGAGCAGCCCGGCCTCACGGGCAAGGGTTGCCACGAACGCCTCCTGGTGGCGCGTCAGGGCCGACACGATCGCATACGACAGCTCGAACGAGGAGCGGGCATCCAGGCGGCCCGTCTCGATCCGCTTGAGCACCGCGCGGGTCTCGCGGAGGGCGGCGTCGGCCGGGGCCGCCGGGTTGACGGGCCCGTGGATGGTGACGAGGTAGTTCGGCCCGACGAACTGGTCGAGCTCAAGGAGGTGGACATGGCCGCCCTTCCCGGGCTCGGACGCGTGGAGGACGACGAACACGTGGTCGGCGTAGGGGTGGACCTTGGGGACGTGGTTGCGATCGACACAGTCCCGGATGGCGAGCGGGTGGAAGCCGAACACCTCTGACAGCACCCGGACGGCTTCCTCGTCACAGTTAGGGATGTCCACCCAGACGAGCCCGTCCTCGCGGTGGAGCAGCGCCTCGAGCCCCTCGACGGGACGGCGCTCAACGCCCTTCTCGGATACCAAGCGAACGTCCACCCCGCTCGCCACCTTGCGAACGTCCATTCCGCTCGCCACCTTCCGAGCCGCAGTGATCCCAGCCTTGTCGTTCCGAGACTGCACGGCAGGCAAGGGCTCGGCAACCCTGGCCAGGCCCAGACCCTGGCCAGGCCCAGGTCCCTGGCCTGCGCGCAGCTCAGCCGGGGGCCGGCGGGTCCTCGAGCTGGGCGGCCTCGAACCGATAGCCCATGCCCGGCTCGGTGAGGAAGTAGCGGGGCACGGCCGGGTAGGGCTCCAGCTTGCGGCGGACCCGGGCCATGAACACCCGCAGGTAGTTGGTCTCCTCGCCGTACTGCGGCCCCCACACCTCCTGCAGGCCACCGAGAGTGGCCCGGTCCAGGTTCTCGACCAGCACGACCACCTCGTGGCGGGGCTTGGGCGGCGCCAGCGTCTCGGACACCTCGACCTTGAGGTCGTCGAACTCGCGGGCGTAGGCCTGGTTGGTGCGGGTGAGCAGGAACACCAGCAGCGGCAGCGCGACCAGCACCATCCAGGCGCCGGCGGCGGACTTGGTCTGGACGATGTCCAGCAGCACCCCGAAGGTCACCAGAGCGCCCAGGCCGTTGACCACGACGCCGTAGCGCCAACCCGGCTCGCGCAGCCGCAGGTGGCGGCGGGTCATGCCCGCCTGTGACAGCGTGAACGAGGTGAACACCCCGATGGCGTACAGCGGCAGCATCCGGTTGTAGTTGGCCTTGAACGCCACGATGACCACCGCGGCGGCCACCGACAGGATGATGATGCCGTTGGAGAACACCAGCCGGTGCCCGCGCTTGGTGAACTGCCGGGGCAGGAACGCGTCACCGGCGGCGAACGAGGCCAGCCGCGGGAAGTCGGCGTAGGAGGTGTTGGCGGCCAGCACCAGGATGGCCAGCGTCGCCGCCTGGAACAGGTAGAAGAAGGTGCTGCCCGCCGGCGACCCGCCGAGCACCCAGCGGGCCAGCTGCCCGATCAGGGTCGGGGTGCCACTGTCGTAGGGGCGCACGCCGACCCTGACGGCAAGGAAGCTCACCCCGATGAACAGCGAGCCGAGGATCACCCCCATCGCGATGAGCGTGCGGCGCGCGTTCTGGGCTTCGGGACGCTTGAACGCCGGCACCCCGTTGGAGATCGCCTCCACCCCGGTCAGCGCCGTGCAGCCCGACGCGAACGCGTGCAGCACCAGCAGCACGCCCACGGTGGCCAGCTGTGGCGGCAGCGGCGCGGTCTGCCCGGCAGGGACCGGCTCGAGGTGGCCGGTGACCTGCCGGACGATCCCGATCACCAGCATCAGCGCGCAGGAGCCGACGAACAGGTAGGTCGGGACCGCGAAGATCCGACCCGACTCGCGTACCCCAGCCAGGTTGGCCCAGGCGATCAGCACGATCGCGACCAGCGACAGCGGGAGCACGAAGCGGTGCAGGGGCTCCACCGCGGTGGTCACCGCGGCCACCCCGCTGGTCACGCTCACCGCCACGGTGAGCACGTAGTCGATCAGCAGCGCCGACCCGGCCACCTGAGCGAGCCCCGGCCCGAAGTTGTCCTTGGTGACGATATAGGCGCCGCCGGCCGTCGGGTAGGCGGTGATGGTCTGCCGGTAGGACAGGACGAGGATCGCCAGCAGCCCGCCGATCGCGAGCGCGACCGGGAACGCGAGGCTCGTCGCCACCGCCCCGGCAGCCACCAGGACCAGCATGATCTGCTCGGTGCCGTAGGCGGTCGAGCTGATCGCGTCCGAGGAGAACACCGCCAGTGCCACCAGCTTGCGCAGCCGCTCGTGGGCCAGCCGCGAGGTGGCCAGCGGCGGCCCGAGCAGCACGTTCTTCGCGCGGTAGCCAAGCGACTGGTAGCCGGTAGGCTGATAGTCGGTCGGTGGCGCGTGAAGCGGCCGGCCAACGGTCTGCTGGGTCACACGATCCTCTCCTGCCCGATCCTGCCTCGCCCCCACCCCTATAGCGGAACGAGGTGCCGTCGAGGGCGGCATTTACGGGTTCCTAACGCCGGCGGTCGGGCTGTTGACGGCTTGTTAGCACCCTCCGGGGCTCGTCGAAGCGGGCGGGTCACCCCGGACGGCCGGTCGTGCGGGGAGATGCCGGCGGGCAGCAGCGGTCTCCTCCGGTAGACGGCCAGCCCCAGCAGGCCGGACACGGAAACCACGCTGCCCGAGCGGCCCCGGACGTGAAGACGAGCAGCGTTTCCGCTGGTCGCAGGTTGATGTGGTGGGGCCTGCCAGGTCTTGAACCTGGGACCTCGTCCTTCTCAGCCAGCGGCAGGGACCCGCTGTGGTGGCTCCTCGGTACTTCTACCTAGGTCGGCCGGTATGGGCGGTTTGCCCGTGCGCTTCGGGCTCGGCGCGGAGATGATCATTTGGCGCCTCACGGAACAGGGGCGCGTGCCGGTGAGTCGGGTTGTAGTTCTCCGTCTCGCCCATACTGCGTACCACCGCGACCGACCACGCTGACCTACCACGTGGCCTCGGTCGGTTTGGAGGGGCATCGTGCGCGTACGTACCGGTCTCGTCGCCCTCGTCAGCTTCGTTCTCGCGGCCGTGGCCGCCTGCACGCCCAGCACGACCGGCCGCTCTGGCTCGCCTTCCTCATCCTCGGCGGCGGGGCATCAGGGGATGAGCATGGCCGTTCCCACACCCGCCGCCAAGGGGTCACCTGCCCAGGTGCGGGCCCAGTTCGAGCAGCTTCTCGGGCAGCACACGTTCCTCGCCGTGCGGCTGATGCGCAGCGTCGTGTCGGCGGCGCCGGACCGGCAGGCGGCCGAAGCGTCGCTGCAGCACAACACCGAGGCGCTGAGCCAGCTGGTCGCGGCGGCGTACGGCAAGGATCAGGGCGACCTGTTCACGCAGCTGTGGCAGCGTCACATCACGAACCTCCTGGCCTATGCGAACGGCGTGGCCACCCACGACGAGTCGGCGAAGCAGGCGGCACGGGCCGCCCTGGTGGCGGACGGCGACGCCTACGGCTCCTGGCTCGCCGGTGCGAGCCAGGGCCGGACCCGGGCGAGCGACGCGGTGCGGGTGCAGGTCGAGGAGCTCATGAACCAGCTCGACGCCTACGCCGCGCGCGACTACGACCAGGCGTACCGGATCCAGCGCGAGGCCTTCGAGCACATGTTCACGGCCGGTGCCACGCTGGCGAAGGCCAGCGTCACGCCCGAGCTCGGGGCCGGCCTCGACACGCCGCCGGTGAGGCTGCGGTCGGCGTTTGCCATGCTGCTCGGCGAGCACATGGAGCTGATCGTCGAGGCGCAGCGGGCGACCTTCGCCGGGTCGCCGGAGTTCAAGGCGGCCGCCGCGCAGGTCAATGCCAACACCACCGCGCTGACCCAGGCGCTGGCTGCGATCGTCGGCCCCCGCAAGGCCGCCGAGTTCCAGTCGGCGTGGGCTGACCACGTGGAGGGGCTGATCGCCTACACCGCCGCGGTCGCCGGCAGGGACCAGGCCGGCAAGGCCGCGGCCCAGAAGAAGCTGAACACTGTCGTGGTCACACTCGCGGTGTACTTCGCCGGCGTCGTCCGGGATCAGGGCGCCGTCGTTCCCCTCACCGGCGCCATCACGATGCACGACCGGCACCTGACCGAGCAGGCCGACGCCTACGCCGCCAAGGACTACGGCAGGGCGCAACAGCTGGAGCTCGAGGGCGACCAGCAGATGCTCGGCGTCGCGAACACCCTCGTCGACGGCATCCAGCGGACCGTGCGACCCGGGCTGCCTGTCGGGGGTTCGCAGACCGGCGGCGGCGGTACGGCGCGCCGGTCGCGATGACTCGTGGGAGGCGTTGGTTCGTGGCCAGCGCGGCCGCGCTCGTCCTGCTCGCGGGCTGCTCGGGGTCGGGCCCGCGGCACACCGAGCCGTCCCCGGCGGCCAGCTCTCCGACGCCGGACCGGGCAACCAGTGGGGCCGAGGCCGCGCGCGGCTTCCGCTCGGTGCGCGGCTACCAGGCCACGCCCATCCCCGTCCGGCTCACCATCCCCAGGATCGGCGTGGCCAGCTCCCTCGTCCCGCTCGGCCGGGCACCCGACGGCACGGTCCAGGTGCCCGGCCGGTGGGAGGTGCCCGGCTGGTACGCGCCCGGCCCGCGACCAGGCGACCCCGGGTCGGCGGTGATCCTGGGTCATGTCGACTCCACCCGCGGCCCCGCGGTGTTCTTCCGGTTGCACGAGCTGCGTCGGGGCGACGAGGTCCACGTCACGCGCGCCGACCGGTCATCGGTGCGGTTTGTCGTTCAGCGGACCGCGCGGTACGCCAAGAGGCTGTTCCCGACCGATGAGGTGTACTACCCCACGCTGACCTCCGTGCTGCGCCTGGTGACGTGCGGCGGGCAGTTCGACTTCACCGCAGGCCACTACCGCTCCAACATCATTGTCTTCGCCACGATCAAGACCTGACCGTGCGGCCTTTAGCGGGCCGTTCGGAGTGCTTCGCGTGGCGGCTGCGCGAGCGCTGCGGCCACGCCGAGGGTGAGCACCTGGCGCCATGCCGGCCCGCGGCCGGGTCGATGAACTGGGGCAGCAGTGACAAGAAGAACAGCGCGGTCTTCGGGTTGAGCGCGTTGGCCAGGAAGCCGTTGGCGATGAGCAGGCGCGCCCGGGTGGGAGGACGCCAAGGGTTGCCTCGTTGGGGCCTTGCTCCATACGATCAGCCAGCGGTCGCCTGCGACGGGCGGCTCGTGCGGACGCACGTCACATGGCGACCGCAACGGCGGCTGTTCGACCGCTCGCTCGGTGGGCATCCCGACCACGATGGGGGACGATGAGCGCCTTCCGGACCAGGATCCAGCCGGTTTGGCCTGCCCGACCGGGAGCGGGGGCATCCGAAGCGGGCCGCGTGCCGTGAGGCGCATCCGGCGAGACCTCATCGTGCTGGTGGCCAGCCTCGCGGTGTTTGCTGCCTGCGCGGTCATTGTGGCCGACGGGCGGGTCGGGCCGGCCGAGCGGGCGGTGTTCGACGCCGTCAACGGGCTGCCCGACTGGCTGTACCGGCCGATGCTGGTAGCCCAGTACCTGGGCGTGCTGGCGATGCCGCTGGTCGTCGCCGCCGGCGCACTGGCGTTGCGGCGCTGGCGCCTTGCCGGCGCGCTGGTGCTGGTGGTGCCCTTGAAGCTCGCCGCCGAGCGGGTCGCCAAACTGCTGGTGGAGCGGGAACGTCCGGGTACCACGGTGCCGGACGCGATCCTGCGCGGGGTGCCCAGCGCCGGACTGAGCTTCACCTCCGGGCATGCCATCATCACCTTCGCCATCGCCGGACTGCTGGTGCTGGTGCTGCCGCGCCGCTGGGGGATCGTCGCGTTCGTGCTGGCTGTGCTGAACGCCGTTGCGCGGGTGTACCTGGGGGCGCACAACCCGCTGGACGTGGTCGGCGGGGCCGCGATCGGCCTGGCGGTTGCTGCCACGCTGGACCTGGTTCTGGATGTCGCCCGTGACCGCGGGGGCAGCCGGCGCGGGGAGACCGCCTCGGCGCGGGAGGATCGGGCCACCTGAGGAGAAACGAGCCGGAGGAGACCGTCGGGGACGCGCTCGCACGGCGAGTCGAAGCCCGGCGGGGTCCAGCGTCTCGCCTGACCCAAGCGCTGCGGGAGCTGGGGGCGGTGGACCGGGCGGTGTACCAGGCCGTGGCCCGCACCCCCACCGCCGAGCTCGATGCCCCCGTCCGCCGGCTCTCGGACGCCGCGAACTGCTCACGCCTGTGGCTCGGCATCGCCGCTGCGATCGCTCTGCTCGGAGGCAGGCGCGGACGCCGGGCGGCGCTCGAGGGTGTCGTCTCGATCGGCGTGACCTCGGCGACAGTCAATCTCGGCATGAAGTCCGTGGCCGAACGGCCGCGTCCAGACCGTGTCGGGCCCGACGTGCTGGCCCGCCACGTGCGGATGCCCGCATCCACCTCGTTTCCCTCCGGCCACGCGGCGTCGGCCTTCGCGTTCGCCTACGCCGTGGGCCGTCACCTCCCGGGCCTGGCCGTGCCCCTCCGGCTGCTCGCCGCCGGGGTCGCCTACTCGCGGGTCCACACCGGCGTGCACTACCCGGGCGACGTGGTGATCGGCTCCATCGTGGGGGCCGGAACCGCGGCAGTGGTCGCCGCGGTGTGCGACCGCCTCCCCCCACCGCGCCACAGGATCAGGAGCCACCAGGTCCGGTGGCTGGGTCGAGGTCGTGGTCGTTGAACACCTTCTGGTTGAATCGTTCGACCAGGCCTCTGATCTCTTCCGGCGTCGGCATCGCTCACTCGCCCCCTCCCCTCCGGTGCCGCCCGTTCTTTTCCTGACCCAAGGGAACGGAGCCGAAGACCTGGGCCCAGCGTGGTCTAGAGATCAGACGTAGGTGACGTCCACTTCGAGGGTCTGCTCGTCGACCCACAGGTTGAGTCCCGCGGCGTGCGTCTTGTACTGAAGGACGACCGGGTAGACGCAGCCGCTCCGGCTGCCGCAGGTGAAGAAGATCGGTCGGGCGCGAGTGAAGGCGTGCCCCTGCCAGTCGAACTGGCCTCCGTTGTTGGAGTCGAACGCGAACGAGTCAGGCTCAGCGGCGACAGGGTTCGCCTCTGTCCCGTTCACGAGCACCCGTGCCTGGCACCATTGGTTCGCAGGCCCGCCGTAGCAGTCGGTCTCAGCGGCGACACGAACGACTGCGTAGGCGCGGCGGCCGTATTGCACCGTGAACGACGACACGCCGCAGGAAGCCGTCGTCCAGGTCGTGTTGCCGGTGTAGGTCCGGGGTCCCGAGTAGGTGCGGGTCGTGACCTCCCGGTAGAGGTTGTGCGCCCGGAACGAGCTGCAGACCGGTGTTGCGGCGAATCCCTGCGGCCCCTTGTCGGCTGGCATGGCGCCAGCGGAGCTTGCTGGAACAAGCGTGGCGAGCAGCGCTGTCGCTACGAGCAGAGTGCGACGCAGCAATCTTTCTCCCTTCGGCACGGCACCCTTCATCCGGGTACCTGCGTGGCTTGGTGAGGGTGAGATGGACGGGGAAGCTGTGGACGCGGCCGGGGCGGGGACCGGGCCGTGGCGAGGCAGACGGCCTCACAGGCACGGCTCGAACGCATCGCTGGCCCCCCCGGGTCGTCCATGGCGGCGCGAAGCTTCTCTCGACTCCCCCAGTGATGCAAGCATTTGATCGTATTGACATTATTGACAGAGTGTGATCGTGGCCAGCAGAGCCCTCACCAGTCCCGGATCGTCAGAGGGGAGGTCCGCCGTGGGCGATTCGGAAGCGCGGCGCGTGGGGCTCCGGCCGCGACGGGATTCGACGTCCAGCAACGGGCGCACAGGTGCCCGGGCGCTGGAACCTGTCCCGACCGTGGTCGCAGTGGCGCTCGTCGTCCTCTACGCCATTCTCGTCGCCGTGCTGGTCAGGATGCGCGACGATGCCCAGTGGGACCGGCTCGTCTTCCTGCTCGGCGGCTTCGAGGCCATTGTGTTCACAGGTGCCGGCTGGCTGTTCGGCACGACGGTGCAGCGCGGCAAGATCGAGCACGCCAACGCCGACGCCGCACGGGCTCGCGACGACGCCGACGACGCCAAGCAGACCGCCGATCAGGCCCGGACAGAGCGGGACCGGGTGAAGAGTGAGGCCGACAGGGGGCTGGCGCTCAACCATGCGGTCAAGTCCAAGGCCGCGGTCGTAATGAGCGGACGGCAGGGAGCGCGGCCTGGCGAGGAGCCGGTCAACCCGGAGCTCGCCGAGCTCGCGGACCTGGCCCACCGGCTGTTCCCCGCTGCGGGCACGTCTCGCCCGGCGTCCGCTGGCGGGGCGGCGTCCGGCCGTCAACGCCCGACGACGCGGCGCAGCCGGACGCGACCCTCGCGGAAGATCTCTACCAGCTGCTCACCTCTGCCGGCGGGTAAGCAGGACGCCCTGAGTTCGCCGGCCCGGCCGACTCGGCGACACGGGGTGGGTAGGCCTGCCAGGACGTGCACCTGGACCTCTCGGTCACGGGTTAGGGCCGGACCTCGAAGACGAGGTGGAAGGGCGCGTCCCCGGCCAGCCGGACGTGGCCGAAGCCGGCTTCGGCCAGCAGCTCGCGCAGCCGTGCCTCCCCGACCTGGTTGCCCAGGCCCAGCCCGGGCGGCTCCGACATTCCCGACGGCAAGCACCAGCCGGTGGAGGCAGCGTAAAACAGCCGCCCGAGCGGGGTGAGGTTGTCCTCCAGCCGGTCAGGTGCGCGCGGCTCCACCACAAGGACCGTGCCGGCGTCGCTCAGCGCCTGGCGGGCGTGGGCCAACGCGCCGACCGGGTCGCCCAGGTCGTGGAGCGTGTTGAAGAAGCAGACCAGGTCGTAGCGGCCGGAGAAGGCGGTGGCCGAGGCGACCTCGAAGGTCGCCCGGTCGCTGACGCCAGCCTGGGCGGCGGCCTTGCGGGCCCGGGCGACGGCCACATCATGGGTGTCGAAGCCGTAGAAGGTCGACCGGGGATAGGCCTGGGCCATGAGGATGGTGGCGGTCCCTGACCGGCAGACCACCTCGGCCACGCTCGCGCCCTGCTGGAGCCGGGCGGCGACGCCTTCCAGGGAGGCGATCCACGACGCCACGAGCTGGTCGCGCAACAGCGGCCGGCCCATGCGCTCCTGGGCCTCGTACAGGTCGGGGTCGTGCTGGTCCCAGCCGATGCCGGCGCCGCTGCGAAACGCCTCGGCCAGTGCCGCCTCCTCCTTCCACAGCACCGCAAGCGACTGCACGATGCCGCCGCCGTAGACGGGGCTGTCTTCGACGGCGAGGACGGCGGCGACCTCCTCCGGCAGGGTGAAGGTGCCAGCGGCTCGGTCGTAGGCCACATAGCCGCCCGCGGCCTGGCAGGCCAGCCACTCGCGCACGTACCGCTCGGCGGTGCCGGTGCGCTCGGCCAGCTCGGCTGGGGTGAGCGGTCCGGCCCCGGCCATGGTCTGCCACAGGCCCAGCCGGTCACCGACACGGGCCAGCGCCAGACCGGCGCTGGCCGCGGCCTCGGCAAGGGCCCGCTCGGCGAACTGCTGTACCTTCACCATCGTCGCCTCGTCCATCGGTGCCTCCTTCTGCAGGCTCCCCTCGGGTCCATCACGAGGGGCGCGAGTTGGAAGCTGGCGGCGGCTAGCCACGGTCTGGCAACCATCTGGCGGGAGCTACTGGCGGGACTTTCCGACGGCCAAGGGTCGTCGGGCGTCGGGTGCTATCCCGATCTCTCCAGCTCCCATGGGGTGGGTTCGGGTGGCTGGTAGGAGCAGACCGCGCCGGTGTGGATGGACTGGCGCAGGTGTTGGGCGAGCGCGGGATGGCGCTGGTCGAGGCGGGCCAGGCTGTCGCGGATGCGGGCGGTCACCGCCTTGCGGGCCCGCTCGCCGGCGGCGCTGAGCCGCCGGGCGCGCCGGCCCAGCCCGTAGGCGGCCGAGAGGGCCTCCACGAGGGTGTCGCGCTCGACCCGCGCGCGAGCAGCCCGCTCCGGGTCGTGGTCGGCGTCGGCCGCGTCGATCTCGGCGGCAAGCTCGGCCAGCCGCTGGCGGTAGGCGGCCTGAGCCTGCGCGTCGAGCGTCGTGTCGGCGCCGAGGGTGGCTTCCAGGCGCGCCGCCGGGCCGACCAGGTCGGCCGCGGGGATCTCGGCGCCGGGGTTGGCCAGCAGCCGGGCGATGTCGTGCAGGCCCTTGGCGTCGGGCAGCCGCACGGTCGTGCCGGCGTAGTCCAGCGTCCACACCTCCCCGTCGCGGCGGAACACGTTCCGCCCCGGTGGGCTGGGTGGGGCCGGCGAGGCGAGCGCGGCCGTGGCCCGCTCCGCCAGCGCGGGCATGCCCAGCTCGCCGGCGATGTCGGCGGCGTGGCGGAGGAGCGCTTCGGCCTGCGGCCGGTCGCCCGGCTGGCCGCGGGCGAGCAGCACGCGGCCGAGCTCGCAGCGGCCGCGGGCCACGGATGGATGGGCGCCGAGGCGCTGCGCCCGCGCGATCGCGTCCTGGAGGTGGCCGACCGCCTGGTCCCAGCGGGCCAGGACCGCGGCCAGCACGCCGAGGTGGTAGGCGACCGGGTCCTTGCAGACAACCGCGCCGCCGAGCACGACCATGCCCGCGGCGCTGGGCAGCAGCGCGTGGTACACCCGTGCGGCGACGTCGGCGATCGCGGTGGCGTCCACGGCGGCGACCTCGGCGGCGACCTCGGCGAGCCCCGTAAGCTGCTCGAGCTGCTGCCAGCCGAGCGCCCTGGTCACGCTCGGCTCGAGCCGGGACCGCACGACGGCTGCGGCGTCCTCTGCGTGGCCGCGGTCCAGCAGGCGGACCAGCAGGTCCAGCGCCTCGAGATAGGCGAGGACGCCCTGGGGTACGGCCTCGCCCGACGCGGAGCCGGATTGCGACAGCAAGGCCCGCAGCATGGCGACGACTGCCGCGTTGCCCCCGCGTAACCGCTCCAGCTCCAGCCGCTGGGCGAACGCCACCCTTGAGGCGTCTGGCTCCCCGATCCGCTCGGCGAGCGCGCCGGCCTGCCCGATCAGCCGCTCGGCCTCCGCGAGCCGGCCGGCCAGCAGCGCCAGCGCCGCCTGCCGCGACCGCACCATCCACTGGTAGTGGGGCTGGCGCAGCTCCTCGGCAGCCCGGGCGGCCTCGTCGAAGGCGGTGAACGCGGCCGGGTCGCCCAGCTCCAGCAGCGCCACGAACCGGGCCAGCCGTGCCTCCAAGCCTAGGACCGGGTCATCCGCGGCAGCCGCCGCCGCGGCCATCTCCGCCACCACCGGCAGGCGACGGTGGGCCGAGCCTGCGACCCACAGCGCGTCGTGGCGGGCAAGCAGGCACAGCGCCAGCGTCGCGGGGTCGTCCAGCGTGCTGGCCAGCGTCACCGCCTGCTCGCTGAGCTCGCCGGCGCGGGCGTGATCCTGGCCGACGCCATGCGCTAGGTCGCGGGCCAGACAGGCCAGCACCCGGGCCCGCGTGCCGGCCCGGGCAGCGTCCCCATCCTCGGCGTCCAGCGCCGCCCATGCCTGCTGAAGCAGCTCGATGCTGTCGGCATGGGTCGTCAAGGACCGGATGCCACCCCGATGCACCCCAAGGGCCGCGCGGGCCAGCGTCACCGCGTCGCCAGTGGCGCGCGCCTCGGCGGCCGCCTCCAGGAAGCGGGCGCGCGCCTCGGTGAGATCTCCGGCCCGCAGGTGCGCCTCGGCCAGCTCCAGCAGCAGCCCGCGGCGTCCGGCCGCATCCCCGGCCAGGCCGGCCAGCCGCACCGCCTGGGCGTAATGCCCTGCAGCCTCCTCGTGCGCCAGCCGGCCGGTGGCCTCCACGGCCGCCCGGCAGGCGGCCACAAGGGCAGCGGCCGGCTCCACGACCGGCACCGCAAGGATGCAGTGGCGGGCCAGCTCGGCGGCCAGGCCCGACCGGCCCGGCGGGCCGATCGCCCCCAAGGTTGCGGCCAGCCGGGCATGCAGCCGCGTGCGGGCCGACTCCTCCAGCCCCACATACAGGCATTCTCGGAACAGGTCATGGGTGAAGCGGAACGTGCCTGGACCCGCGGTCGCCACGCTCGGTGCCGCGACGGCCAAGACTCGGGCATGTACGGCCACGGCCAGCAGCCGGGTGACCTCCTCCGGCGACCAGCCCGTGACGTGGGCAAGCACCTCGGGGCGCAGCTCCGGACCGGCGACCGCCGCGACGGCAAGTAGTTCCACGCACGCCTGGGGCAACCGCGCCAGGCGTCGTTCGATGGCGTCGCGCACGCCCGCTGGAACCGACCCGGGGGCGCCCGGCGCCAGGGCGGCCAGCTGGGTCACCTGCTGGACGAAGAACGGGTTCCCGCCGGTGCGGCGGTGCACCGCGGCGGCCAGGTCCATGTCCGGCGGCGCGCCACCCAGCTGGGTCATGAGCGCGGCCACCGCAGCCGCCGACAGGCCGGCCAGCGGCAGCAGTTCTGCCCGGACGGCTAACTCGGCCAGCAGCCCGCGCAGCGGATGCCCGGGCGCATCGACCTCCTCGTCGCGGTAGGCGCCGACGACAAGCAACCGTGTGCGGGGCAGGTCAGGGACGAGGAACCGCAGCAGCCGCACGGTGCCCGCGTCGGCCCACTGCAGGTCGTCGAGGACCACAAGCACAGGCTGCGCCGCGGCCGCGCGGCGCAGCATCGTGGCGACGGCGTCGAACATGCGAAACCGATCCACGGGGTCGGCGCCGGCCCGGCCCGGCGCCGGACGTGGACCCACCGTGACACGCTCGCGCTCGGGCTCAAACCCGTGCCCGGCCGGCCGCGCAGTGCCAGCGGCCAGCCCCGACGCAAGCTCCGGCAGCAGGCGCGTCAACCCGGTCGCCGCGCCGCTGACCTGCTGCGCCAGCCGCCCGGTGCCGACCCGTTCGGCATGAGCCCGCAGCGCCTCGACCCACGGCCAGAACCCGGGGACGCCGGGACCCTCCCGGCAGCTCCCCCACAGCACCAGCATCCCGTGGTCGGCGGCATGTCCTGCCACGTCCACCGCGAGCGCGGTCTTGCCGATCCCCGCCTCCCCGGTGATGAACACCAGCCCACCCCGGCCCGCAGCGGTCTCACCCACGGTTCTGCGAAGCGCCGCCACCGCCGACGCCCGCCCGACGAGGCCGGACCGGCTCACGCCGCCACGGTCGACGTCGCCGCCGCCGCCGGGTCGCGACCCGCCCGCGTCATGGCCGTCATTACGGTTCCGGTCGCCAAGCATCCGTCGTCCTGCTCTCTTGGCGTTCTCGCCTCGAGGCCCTCAGGCCAGACAGCCGACCACCACCGGCATACCAACCGCCCCCGCGCCTTCTGCAGGGTTCGCGAGCTGGCCCAGCCTAGGAAGGGCACGCAGGATCGTCAACAGCTGCGTTTTTCGCCTCGACGCACCCTCGTTTCGGACGTTGACCCGGCTCGCGGCGGTGCTAGGAGCGTGGTGTCTTTTTGGAAATCTCACTATTGGTGACAATCCACATGCTGCCTGAGCTGCTAGTTTCACTCAAAGCGTTCGTCCTTCCAGCTGCTGAGGCCCATTGGACACCACGCTCCTAGTGAGGCTTCGCCTCAGACCGCCAAGCGCCAGCCTGGTGCTAGGAGACGTGAGGCCGCGCTCGCCGTAGGGTCTTCCTGGCTGGGGAGGTGGTCGGGGTGGCACGGCGCAGGTCGGTCGCTGAGGTGCTGGATGGG
>DASYUT010000073.1 GCA_036000965.1 Actinomycetes bacterium | reverse complement strand
ATCCGGCTGCTGACCCGGGTCGCGTTCGGGTTCCGCTCGCCCGAGGCGCTGATCGCGCTGGCGATGCTCAGTGTGGGTGGGCTGTGCCCGCCGCTGCCAGGGCGGGCATGATCGGACCCACGGAAACGCTGGAAGAGCCAGAATTTGACTATTCCTCCCGGGGCCGGCATCCACCACAGTCGTATCCAGTACGAGGACTTCGGTAGGAACGCGGGAGGCGATCGCGCATGACCTCGGCCAGCGACGGGTACGCGCACGGTCGCGGCCAGGAGTGGACGAAGCGCCTCACTCCGAGCGCCGTGCGGAGCACGACCTTCGGCAAGGCGCCGTTGACCCGCCGCGGCTACAGCGAGGACGAGGTCGACCGCTTCATGGCGCGGGTGGCCGAGGACATCTCGGCCGCGGACGCCGACCGGGCCGCCCTCCGCGCCGAGATCGACCGGCTCAGGCGCTGGTACCGCGACCGCGGCATCGACGTCGACGACCAGTCGGTGGTCGGCGCCCCCCGGCCGAACGTGCAGGCGGTCAACCTCATGTCGCAGGCCCAGCAGGCCGCGGACAACCACATCGCGCAAGCCGAGGAGTACGCGCGCCGGCTCGTCGGCCAGGCCCGGCAGCGCTACGAGGAGATCCTCAGGGAGGCGCAGCAGCAGGCGGCCCAGGCGGCGGAGCGAGCCGCCGAGGTCTACCGTGCCAGCCCCGACGCCTACCGGGAGGAAGAGGAGCAGCTCGAACGCCGCATCGCCTACCTGCGCACCTTCGCGCAGGTCACCCAGGTCCAGTTGCAGTCGGCGTTCGAGGCGCTCCACCGGGAGGTGGGCAAGCTCGGGAACCTCCCGACCCATGACGAGGCGCCGCACTCGAGCGACCTGGCGGTTTGACATCCTCCTCGGCCTGGCTGGGGCGTCCCTGCACCACCGCCCTGAAGGGCGGCGCACCGGGACGCAAGCAGGTAGCGGCACCCCGCCGGTCGGCAGGGCCGCCTCCGGGCCCGGTCTGGCGATGTGCAGTACAGTCCGTCACGGCGCCCACCGGCACGGGACGCACCTCGCGGGTGTCGATCGCAGGAGGCTTGAGCATGTGGGACCAGCGTGCGGAGGCGATGTCGGCCGACGAACGGGCCGTCCTCCAGGCACAGCGGCTCGCCGCGCTGGTCGGGCGACTCCTCGAGGCGAGCCCCTTCTACCGGGGCCGTCTGGCCGGGGCCGGGGTCGAGCCGGGCGCCACGGTCGGCCTCGACGACCTCGGCAGCCTGCCGTTCACCACCAAGGCCGACCTGTGGCAGCACTACCCTTGGGGGCTCTTGACCGTCCCCCGCGAGCAGGTGGTGCGCGTCCACGGGTCGTCGGGCACGGGTGGGCGGCCCACGCTGGTCTCCTACTCCAGGGCCGACCTCGACCTCTGGGCCGAGGTGTGCGCCCGCGCGCTCGGCTGCGCCGGCGCCCGACCCGGGACCGTCGTCCACAACGCATACGGGTACGGGCTCTTCACCGGCGGGCTGGGGATGCACGCAGGGGCCGAGCGCATGGGCTGCACGCTGGTCCCGGTCTCCGGCGGCCAGACCCAGCGCCAGGTCACCCTGATCCACGACCTCGCGCCCGAGGTCCTGTGCTGCACGCCCTCGTATGCGGCGCGGCTGGGGGAGGCGCTGGGCGAGGCCGGCATCGCGAGGGACGAGATCGCGCTGCGCGTCGGCATCTTCGGGGCCGAGCCGTGGAGCGAAGGCATGCGCCGCCAGCTCGAGGAGCTGCTGCCCATCAAGGCGCTCGACATCTACGGGCTGTCGGAGATCATCGGCCCCGGCGTCGCCTGCGAGTGCGTGGAGGCCCATGCCGGCATACCGCAATCACCTGGCAATGCGGTGCGTTGCAGCCTTCACGTGAACGAGGATCACTTCCTGGTCGAGGTGATCGACCCTGACACCGGCGCGCCGCTGCCGCCGCGTACCCGCGGAGAACTGGTCTTCACGACCCTCACGAAGGAAGCGATGCCGCTCCTCCGCTACCGGACCGGCGACATCGCCGCGCTCGACCCCTCGCCCTGCGTGTGCGGCCGGACGCTGGTCCGCATGTCCAAGGTGACCGGCCGCAGGGACGACATGCTGGTCATCCGCGGGGTCAACGTCTACCCCAGCGAGGTCGAGGCGGTCCTGGTCGCCGAGCGGGCGGTCGCGCCCCACTACCTGCTCGTGGTCGACCGAACCGCGACCATGCCGAAGCTGGTCGTGGCTTGCGAGCTGGCGGCCGGCTGGTCGATCTGCGCCGACACCGAGGAGGCCGAGCGCGAGCGGGTCGCCGCCGACGTGGATGCGGCACTGCTGCAGCGCCTGGGGCTGTCGACCGAGGTGCGGGTGCTGCCCGGCGGGACCATCCCCCGGGTCGAGCTTGGCAAGGCCCAGCGGGTCGTGGAGCGGACGCCTGAGCACGACCCGCTTCGAGCGTTGAGCGGGTAGGGAGAGTCCCTGCTCAACATGCTCGAATGACCTCAGCTCCATCCGGTTGTGGATCACGTGCCCGAACAGCGAACCCTACAGCCGCTGTTTCCCTCCGGCGCCATGGTCGGCGCGCTCGTGGGAAACCCTGCCCTGACCTGGCGGTAGGTGCTCCTCCCGGCCCGGAGCGCTGTGGCACAGGACGAGTTCGACCTTCCCGCGTCGGCGAGGGCCCACAAATGCCAAGTGCAGAAGCAAAGTGCGCTGCTTACGCAACCTGAGCGAAATGGCATACTGTGCGCTGACCTGGCCGCGGGAGGGGAGGCGGCATGTGACCGAGGTTCAGTCAGGCGGTGGCCCGACCATCCGGCGGATGCTGGTCGGCGCCCAGCTCCGCCGGCTCCGCACCGAGCAGGGCATCACCCGCGAGCAGGCCGGCGAGGCGATCCGCGCATCCGAATGGAAGATCCACCGGCTGGAGAACGGCCAGGTCGGCTACAAGGAGC
>DASYUT010000072.1 GCA_036000965.1 Actinomycetes bacterium | reverse complement strand
GCGATGGCGGCCTCGACCTGGTAGCGGCCGGGGCGCTGAACGGCCAGCGCCGACTGCAGGACGCGCACGCCCTCGGCGATCTCGCGGGTGTCCCACAGGCCGCGGTCCTGTCGGTCGAGCGTGACGATGCGACCCTCTGAGTCGAGTCGCGCCGGGAGGCGGGCGTGGTTGAGGAGCATCAGCGCGAGCAGCCCGCGCGCCTCCGGTTCCTCGGTGGCGAGGGTGAGTTGGCGGGCGAGCCGGATCGATTCGCTGGCCAGGTCCACCCGGCCCGCGTGGCCGGCCGTGTAGACGAGGTAGAGCACGCGCAGCACGACGGCGAGGTCGCCGGGCTGGTCCAGGCGGCGCCCCTGCAGGGCGCGCTTGGCCCGGCTGATCCGCTGCGCCATCGTCGCCTCCGGCACGTAGAAGGCGTCGGCGATCTCCCGGGTGGTGAGGCCGCCGACGGCGCGCAGGGACAGCGCCACCTGGGAGGCGGGCGCGAGGTCGGGGTGGCAGCAGCAGAAGAGCAGGAAGAGGGTGTCGTCGCCCTCCTCGGTGGCGGCGGGCCGCGGCTCGGCGTACGTCGCCTCCTCGCGGCGGTGACGGGCGGCCTCGCTGCGGCGGGCGTCGACGAGCCGCCGGGTCGCGACCGTCGCCAGCCACGCGCGCGGGTCGCGCGGCGGGTGCTCGGGCCACACCCGCAGCGCCTCCAGCAGCGCCTCCTGCAGCGCGTCCTCGGCGGCATCGAAGTCCTCGCCCCGCCGGACCAGGTCCGCGAGCACCCGAGGGACGAGGGCGCGCAGCGCGCCCTCGTCCAGCCGTCGCGTCGGCTCGTCGATCACGCCGGGTCAGTCGTCCGAGGGCGCCTCGGACATGACCTCCCGGACGTCGATCCACTCGTACAGCGGCTCCCCGCCCGGGCCGGGCTCGGAGGAGACGTAGGCCGCGAGCTCGACCGCGCGCTCGTGCGACTCGACGTCGATCATGTACCAGCCCGCCACGAGATCGCTGGTCTCGGGCAGCGGGCCGTCGGTGGTGACTGGCGCGGCGTCCGGGCCGCCGTAGCGCACCCAGGTGCGCGCCGGCGTGAGCGCCTGCGCGTCGACGTACTCGCCGTTCTCCTCGAGCAGCTCGCTGACGTGCTTGAGGAAGGCCATGTGCGCCTCCACGTCCTCGGGGGCCCACTGGTCCATCGGGGGCACGGGACGGTGCGGCTCCGGGCCGCCGCGGTAGTGCTTGAGGAGCAGGTACTTCGGCATGGTGGTCTCCTGGTGTCGTGGGCCGCGCCTGTCGTGGCCCTTCACCTGGTGAGCGGAGCCGGTCAGAGCTTCTCGACATGAAAAATCACTCATCTAGCTCCGAGACCGTCGCGTAGGGGGATCCGTCTACCGGGCACCCGCCCCGGGGACCGCCATCGATCGTCGACCAGCACCGGCAGGTGTCCCGTAAGCCCCGCCCGGTGAGTTGCCCGGTGAGGGGGCCGCAACTGACACACCCTTCGGCCAGACTGCCTCCATGGACACTATGCGCACCTCCACTCCATCCCCGGCCGCACGCGGCGGCGCGGCCGGGCTGCGGATCGGCTACGCCCGCGTCTCCACCGACGCCCAAGACCTCACCGCCCAACGCGACGCGCTGGCCGCGCTCGGGGTCGCTCCCGAGCGGATCTACGTCGACCACGGCCTGACCGGCACCACTCGGGCCCGGCCCGGGCTGCGTGAGGCGCTGGCCGCCTGCCGCGCCGGCGACGAGCTCGTGGTCACCAAGCTCGACCGGCTTGCCCGCTCGGTCCCCGACGCCCGCGACATCGCTGATGAGCTCACCGCCCGGCAGGTCAAGCTCAACCTGGGCGGTGCCGTCCACGACGCGACCGACCCGGTCGGTCGGCTGCTGTTCACCACCCTGGCGATGGTCGCCGAGTTCGAGGCCGACCTGATCCGGACCCGCACCCGCGAGGGCATGAAGATCGCCAAGGCCAAGGGCCGGCTGCGCGGCAAGCAGCCAAAGCTCACCGCCCGCCAGCAGGCCCACCTGGTGGAACTCCACCGCGCCGGCAGGCACACCTCCGCTGAGCTGGCCGAGCTGTTCGGCGTCGGCCGCGCCACCGTCTACCGGGCCGTCGCCCGTGCCAGCGCGGTGGCCGTGACGGGGCCGGGCCGAGGGCAGCCGTGAGCCCCGCCCGGCGGGACCGTAGCCTGCTCGCCAAGATCGAGCAGGCTGCCCTGGACGAGACCGTGCCCCTCGTGACCGCGCTGCGCCACTGCCTTGCCTTGGGCGGCAGGGCGGGCTCGACCGCGCTGCGCGACTGGGCATCCAAGGAGCTGCAAGGCTATGGGCCCGACGACGAGCTGCCGGCCTACCGGGTGTTGCCGGCGATGCTCAAGGTCGACGGCGAGGTGCCGGGTGGGTGGATCAAGGGTCAGCCGTTCAGCCCGCTGATGCTGCCTGACTTCGTCCGCGATGTCCTGGGGACCGACGAGCAGGTCCGCTTGCGCCAAGGCATCGCCGAGATCGAGAAGCTCATCGCCGATGCCAACGCGCAGCATGAGCGCGTGAAGGTCGCGTTGCCGGACGCGGCATTGATCGCGGAGTTCCTCACCCGGCAGGCCGGCGTTCCGGGGCAGCACATCATCGACGTCTACTGGCACGTTCCCGAAAACTGCCTGTATGGGGCGGTCGACCAGGTCCGCAGCAGGCTGGTCGCCCTGGTCGCGGAGCTGGTAGCGGCCATGCCTGACGACCAGGATGTCCCTTCGGGCGAACTCGCCGACCAGGTCGTCGGTGTGGTAATCCACGGCGCGCCACGGTCGACCTACCACGTCAACAACGCCCAGGCGACCGGCGGTGGCCACAGCACCGTAACCGTCTCAGGGCCTGAGCCGGCCGGCGACAACCCCGGTCGCAAACGCCGGCGCCTGGTCGCCGGCGCAGCAGGCGGCCTGGTCGCCTTCGCGTCGATGATCGCCGGACTCGGCCAGTGGCTCGGATGGCGGCTGCCCTGGCGCTAGCGTCTTCGTCCCGGGCGGGCCGCGGACCGACCGGCCCCTGCTGATCCGAAAATCGACGGTGAGTGGGTAGGCGGCAGCACCCGGCGGAGCGCAGCGGAGCCGGGTCCAAGCGGGGCCGATGGGTGCCTGCTAGGCGGCGGGCTGCAGGGTGACCTTGTAGCCCAACGCCTCCAGGTGGCGGACGTGGTTGCGCTTGCGGCGCTCGGGGTCGATGCGGGTGTCGTAGAAGCCGGGGCCGAGGTCGTGGAAGCGGGCGTCGGGGTCGGCCAGCAGATGCCAGACGATGACCAGGATGGAGCGGCCGACCGCGACGATGGCCTTCTTGGCGCCGCGGCGCCGCGCGATGCGCCGGTAGCGCTCCCCCAGGAAGGTGTCGGTCCTGCCGGCGGCCACGGCGGCCTCGCCCAGCACCCGGGCCAGGTAGGGGTTGCCGTGCCCGGTCGTGGCTTTGCCTTTCTTCTT
>DASYUT010000071.1 GCA_036000965.1 Actinomycetes bacterium | reverse complement strand
CCTGAGGTACCCGAGGCGCGGTGGGCGGCCCCGGTGGCTGCGCCTGCTCCCCTGGCCGCTCCCGACCGTGCCCGTGCCCGTGTCCGGCGTCCCATCGTGACCTCCCGCTCCCGGCATCCGCGCCCCGCGGGATGCCCGTGCCGTCCTGCGTCGCGTTGGTATGGTACGGCCCATGCGGATCGTGGTGGCGCCCGACAAGTTCGAGGGCAGCCTGAGCGCCGACGAGGCGGCCCGGGCGATCGAGGCCGGCCTGCTCCGGGCCCGGCCCGACGCCGAGGTTGTCCGCCTGCCGGTCGGAGACGGCGGCGCCGGCACGCTCGCCGCGGTGGTCGCGGCCGGGTTCGACCGCGTCCCGGTGCGGGCCACCGGCCCCACCGGGGAGCTGGTCGAGGCTGCCATCGCCGTCCAGGGCGGCAGCGCCTTCGTCGAGATGGCCGAGGCGTCCGGGCTCCGCCGCCTGCCCGGCGGTCGCAAGGCGCCCCGCGAGGCGACCACCTACGGCACCGGCGAGCTGATCCGGGCCGCCCTGGACCGGGGCGGCCGCGAGCTCGTGCTGGGCATCGGCGGCAGCGCCACCACCGACGGCGGGACCGGGATGGCCAGCGCGCTCGGCGCCCGCTTCCTCGACGGCCAGGGCGACGAACTGCCCCCGGGCGGCGCCGCGCTGCTGCGGCTGGCCCGCATCGACACGACCGGCCTCGACCCGCGCATCGCCGAGGTCGGCGTGACGGTCGCCTCCGACGTCGACAACCCGCTGGTCGGCCCGCAGGGGGCTGCCGCGGTCTACGGCCCCCAGAAAGGTGCCGGCCCCGACGACGTGCTCCTGCTCGACTCCGCCCTGCGCCGCTACGCGCGCGTGCTCGCCGACGACCTCGGGCTGGACCTGGCCGGCACGCCCGGCGCGGGCGCCGCCGGCGGTCTCGGAGCCGGCGCGATCGCCTTCCTCGGCGCCACCCTCAGGCCCGGGATCGAGCTGGTGCTCGACCTGGTCGGCTTCGCCGGCGCGGTGGCCGGCGCCGACCTCGTCGTCACCGGCGAGGGCAAGGTGGACGCCCAGAGCCTGCGCGGCAAGGCCCCGTTCGGGGTGGCCAGGGCGGCGGCTGGGCACGGCGTGCCGGTGGTCGCCGTCGGCGGCGTGGTGGAGGTGGCCGAGCGGGAGCTGCGGGCGGCCGGCTTCGAGGAGGCCCACGCGCTCACCAGCCTCGAGCCCGACGTCGAGCGGTGCATCGCGAACGCCGCCGAACTGCTCGAGCGCCTCGCCGAGCGGGTCGGGCGGGCATGGTCGTCGCTGCCTTGACATCCTCCCGGAAGGCGGCGCACTGGGACGCGAGCCGGTAGCTTGGCCACGGGTACGATGACGCGCCCCGCACCACCCGAACCAGCCACCAGAGAGAGGGTCGAGACCATGACCGAAGAAAGGTCGAGACCGTGACCAGAGAGAGGGTCGAGACCGTGACCGAAGGGAGGGTCGAGACCGTGACCAACGCCCTGCCAAGAGCAGCCACGGCCGTCGTCGAGGCCGGCCGGGGCCTCGGCCTGGCCATGGACGTGCGTGAGTTCCCCGAGGGCACCCGGACCGCCGCCGACGCGGCCAGCGCCATCGGCTGCTCGGTCGACCAGATCGTGAAGTCACTGGTGTTCGTGGCCGACAACACCCCCGTGGTGGTGCTCACCAGCGGCGCCAACCAGGTGGACGTCGTCAAGGTGGCCAAGGAGACCGGCACGGTGACGGTACGCAAGGCCGACGCCGGAGAGGTGCGGGCCGCGACCGGGTACGCGATCGGCGGCACCCCGCCGTTCGGGCACGCGCGCCAGCTCGACGTGCTGGTCGACCCCCATCTCGGGCGGTTCGACACGGTCTGGGCGGCGGCGGGCACCCCGCGCCACGTCTTCCCGGTCCCGGCCGGAGAGCTGGCCAGGGTGACCGGCGGCCGGTTGGCCGACGTCACCTTGGACCCGACCGGCCCGGACGCGGGCTGACCGCGCCTGGGGCCGTCCGCCCATCGGCGCTATCATGTTTGGCAGGTACGCCAACGGCACGATCTCCCGGCCCTGCCGGAGTGAAAGGAGCACGGATGTCCGAGGTCACCGAGTCGGCGACGTCGGTCGTGAACCTGACCCAGGATGCGGCCACCAAGGTCCGCGACCTGCTCGCCCGGGAGGGTCGCTACGACCTGGCGTTGCGGGTCGCGGTCGAGCCCGGTGGCTGCTCCGGCCTGCGCTACGCGCTGTTCTTCGACGACCGCTCGCTCGACGGCGACGTCCGCGGTGAGGTCAACGGCGTGCAGGTGGTCACCGACCGCATGAGCGCCCCCTACCTCTCCGGCGCGTCCATCGACTACCTGGACACGCTCGAGAAGTCGGGCTTCACCATCGACAACCCCAACGCCCAAGGCTCCTGCGCCTGCGGCGAAAGCTTCCACTAGGCCTGGGGCGTCTCAAGCGGTCGCAGGCGGCATAGCTTTCCTGAGTCCTCGTTCGATGTGGGGGGAGTTCGCTCCCCCCACGGCCCCCCAAGAGCGCCTGCGCCACGGCGGGCCGATCCCGCCGCTGCCCCATGGCCCCCGAGCGCCTGCGCAATGGCCCGCCTGAGGAGTTCGCTCTCCCTGGCCGTGCTACTTGCTGCGGCGGACGCGGAACGTCCAGCCGCCTTCGGGACGGTCCTCGCGGCCGAGGAACTCCTGGTCCTTCAGCCGGCACCACACGGGGACGTCGACGAGCGCGCCCGGGTCGTCGCTGAGCAGCACGACCTGGGCGCCGACCTCGACCCCGGCCACCGCCTTGGCCAGCAGGACCAGCGGCAGCGGGCAGGCCAGCCCCAGGCAGTCCACCACCTCCGGCGTGGTCATCGTCGGCCTCCCGCTCGATCGCCTGGGCATCCAGCTCGACCATCTCTCGCAAGTCGGCCACGGCGCCCTCTCGCAAGTCGGCCACGGCGCCCTCCCGCAAGTCGGCCACGGCGCCGGAGAGCACCCGCAGGAAGCGGTCGGCGTCGGCGTCGGTGGCCGAGCCCAGGAACGATACCCGCATCGCCAGCCAGGGTAGCGCGCCGGTGCGGCCGGGCCGGTGGCCCGGTCGCCCGGAAGCTCCCGCCGAAAACCCTTTTCGTTCCACCCACCAGAGGGCGCATGCTTGGCCCGGTCCAGCAGGAGCCGCGGAACGGGGGTTGCAGTGGACCCGAAGGACGAGGCATACCGTCGGATCCTGGCCTGGGACATGCCCGACCAGGGCGACGTCAGCGCCGCCCCGGCCATCACCCTGGCTGTCGGGCTGGCCGTGCCCACCGCGGTGGTCGCCTTCCTGGTCGGCTGGCTGGCCCTGAGCTGGACGGCGCACCGCCAGCTCATCGTCTGGGTCGCCGCCCTGGCCGGTCCCGCGGTGGCCTTGGCCGTGGTGGCCGTCCGGGCCGGCCGGGGGTCGCGGAAGCGGCTGCGCACCGCGGTGCTGGCGGTGCTCGGGGTCAGCGTGGTGCTCGCATGGGCGGTCAGCCTGCTGATCGGCTCGGCCCGGCCGACCGTCGTGGAGCTGCGCTCGGAGCTCGACCACCTCGGCGTGCCCTACGCGTCGGTGGCTGGGAGCGAGGTCGTCGAAGGCAACCGCTTCTGCCGGCGGTTCTGCGTGTCGGTGGCCCGTGACTTCCGGGTGCCCAGGAGCGGGCAGGAGAACCAGGTCCGGCTGTTCGTGGACGCGCTGATCGCTGGCGGCTGGGAGGTGCCCGAGGGGGTCGACCCGGCCGACACCACCGAGCTCCACCGGGGCCCGGTCAAGGCGAGCATCGGCGGCGGGGTGGCGGGCGGTGACGTGCAAGTCGAGCTGACCTCGGCGACCTGAAGCCTGAAGCCCACCCGGGCCGCCACGGCCCGGGACGTTGCATGTGAAAGCACCCTTTCGTTTCGCGCGGGCCCCACCCTCGCGGACGGCTCTGGCCTTTGGCGGTGTTGCGGACGTCGCGTGCTCACCCAGGTGAGCCCATGGTGGCACACCTGCCACCGGGCGCCGCCCGGCCGCGCCCGCCGCGTCCAGGAGCCGCGCTGAGCTGCGGGAACGCCGCCGGGAGACGCTTTGCTTCCGTGCGCGCCAAGTGGGACACTGAGCGGCGCGGCACAGCGGTCGGGCCGCCGGATGGCGCGCGCCCGCGGCCCGGTCTCGGATCCGTCGTGCCAGCGGGGACAAAGGAATGGGATCACATGGCTTCCAAGGGCCGCGCCGTGCAGGGCGTCCGGACCCAGCCCGCCGCCACCAGAGGTGGGCAGAAGACGTTCCCGGTGGGGCGTGCCTGCCCCAAGTGCGGGGAACCCCTGTCGCAGTACAACCCCGGCCCCAACTGCTACAAGCACACGGTCGGCTTCCCCTGGCGGGGTCCGACGGCCAGGCCGAAGTACTGACCTACGCCGGCGCGCGAGGCC
>DASYUT010000070.1 GCA_036000965.1 Actinomycetes bacterium | reverse complement strand
AGATGCTGCCCCGGGTCGACCTGGTGCAGCTGCTCACCCACGCGACCGTGTTCGTCTGCCCCTCGGTGTACGAGCCACTCGGCATAGTCAACCTGGAGGCGATGGCCTGCGAGACCGCGGTGGTCGCCTCCGCGGTCGGCGGCATCCCCGAGGTCGTCGCCGACGGCGTCACCGGACTGCTGGTGCCGTTCTCTGGCGACGGGTCAGGGGCGCCGCTCGACCCGCGGGGCTTCGCCCACGACATCGCCCTCCGCGTCAACCGGCTGCTGGCCGACCCGTCTCTGGCCGAGCGGTTCGGCAGGGCCGGCCGCCGCCGGGCGGTGGAGGAGTTCGGCTGGGACGCGATCGCGGCGCAGACCGCCGCGCTCTACCGCGAGCTCGTCCCGGAGTAGCGGCGCCCGCGGCGGCTCACGAGGCTCAGGTGCCAGCCCAGGCGCGCCCGGCTCAGGATCGGTCCGTGACCCGCTTGGCGTAGCAGTTGGCGAGATCGGGGTGGGTCCCGCGGAGCTTGTCGCGGTGGTCGAGTGCCTCCTGCCAGGTCGAGAACACGCCGCTGTAGACGACCCAGTAGTCGGCGGCGAGCGAGTTGTAGCCCGAGGAGTCGAGCACGCCCACGTTCTTGACGCCCGAGTTGCGATAGGCGTCGGCACGCGCCTCCGCCGCCGACCGGCCCTCAGAGGTGCCGATGCTCGCCAGGATCACCGTGAAGAAATTGTCAGGCAGCGGGGCGACCGTGCTCGACGGCGCCCCGCTGGTCCGATCGCTGACGTTCTGATCCGGTCGCTGCACTCCAGAGGGATTGAACAGGCCAACCAGGATACCGCCAATCAGCCCGATGAGCGCGAACACGGCGACCATCCCGGGCCCGGGTCGAGGCCAGCGGTCTTCGTACATGCCGGTGACGCTATCGTCCAGTTGGCGGAAGGCTCAAATAGTGCACGACCGGTTAGGACGCAATGGTTGGCTTCGGGCGAAAGTGACGGGGATTCCATAACTCGATAGTGTTCACCGGCCCAATGAACCACCGGAGGTCCTGTGTCCCCAGACGTGACCAGCTCAGCCACCAGTCCGCCCCGTGACCGCACCCTGGGGGGGGTGCGGTCGTGAATTTCTCCGGCGTCGCCCGCTACAACCACGAGCGTCCCGACCTGGAGGAGATGGCCCGCGCAAGAGACTCCGCCCGGCGTGACGCCGTTGCCCGTCTGAAAGACTTCGAGATGATCGCCGGCACGACCTGCGTCGAGCGATCCGCCAGCGACTACATCATCTACGGTCCCACTGGCACGCTCCACGTCTACCGCATCACCGCTGAGCTGGCCTAGGGAGCCCGGCTCATACCAGCAAACGGTACTGCCCGCCTGCGACGGCCAGTACCATGTCATCCTCGCGTTGGGCGCCAGCGGCCGCTGGCGCCCAACGCGAGGGAACCGCACGGCCAGCGTGGCCCTGACCTCTGAACAGTTGCTCCGTCCTTCCTTCCTGGAGGCTGCCTTTATGACGCGCATCGGCGTGCTCACCGGCGGGGGTGACGTTCCCGGCCTGAACCCCTGCATCAAGACACTGGTCTACGGGGCCATCGACCGCGGCTACGAGGTCCTCGGCATCCGTCGTGGCTGGGCCGGACTGCTCGACTACGACCTCAACGCCGGCGAGCCGCAGGAGGAGTGCGTCCGACCCCTTGGCAAGAAGGACGTTCGCACCATCGACCGCACCGGCGGGACCTTCCTGCACACCAGCCGCACCAACCCGGGCAAGGTCAAGCCCGGCGACGTGCCCGAGTTCCTGAAGGGCCAGGGCCAGGGCGAGTCCGACGGGCCGTTCGACTTCACCCCCCACTGCCTGGCCGTGATCGAACGGCTCGGGCTCGACTGGCTGGTGGCGATCGGCGGGGACGACACCCTGTCGTATGCCGAGCGCCTCTCCAGCGAGGGCATGCGGGTGGTGGCGGTGCCCAAGACGATGGACAACGACGTCTACGGGACCGACTACTGCATCGGCTTCTCGACCGCGGTCACCCGCAGCGTGCAGTTCATCCATCAGCTGCGGACCTCGACCGGCTCCCACGAGCGCATCGCGGTGGTGGAGCTGTTCGGGCGCAACTGCGGGGAGACCTCGCTGCTGTCGGCCTACCTGGCCGGGGTGGACCGGGCCATCATCTCCGAGGTGCCCTTCGACCCCGAGCTGCTCGCCCGCTACCTGCTCGAGGACAAGGCGGCCAACCCGTCGAACTACGCGATGGTGACCGTGAGCGAGGGCGCCACCATGCTCGACGGCCAGCTCCACGAGCGCGGCGAGGCCGACGCCTACGGGCACCGCAAGCTCGGTGGCATCGGTCTGGCCACCGGGGGCGTGCTCAAGCGGCTGACCGGCGAGGACATCGTCTACCAGCAGGTCGGCTACCTGATGCGGTCGGGCGCGCCCGACGCGCTGGACCTGATGGTCGCGGTCAACTTCGCCAACATGGCCCTCAACCTGATCGACCAGGACGCCGCCGGCAGCATGGTCTCGCTGCAGCGGGGGGCCTACACGTCGGTGCCCATCGCGACGATGATGTCGGGGGTGAAGCGGGTCGACGTGGACGCCCTGTACGACGAGAAGCGCTACCGCCCCCTCATCCGCCAGGTCGACGGCAAGCCCATGTTCCTGTACTGACATGCTCACCGGCGAGAAGGTGCGGCTGCGGGCGGTCGAACGCGAGGACCTCGACCGGCTGACCCCGGTTGCCGCGCTCCACGGTCATGCGACTGCACCCCCGGCCAGGAAGCTGCCGGGGGTGCGGGTCGGCGTGGGGCGTGGGTCAGAAGCTCGAGCGGGCCTCCGAGCGGACCTCCTGGGCGTTCTGCCTGGCGCTCTCGGCCAAGCCCTGTCCTTGCTCCTGCCCGCGCTCCTTGACGGTCTGGGCCGCGCTCTGGGCCGCCTCCTGGGCGACCTCCTTGCCGCGTTCGAAGGCCTCCTGCCCGGTGTCCTTTACCCTCTCCTTCACCTGGTCGGCCAGCGGGCCGATCTTCTCGTCCTCCACCCGGCTCGCGGGTAGAGCCAGCCCGGCGAGGAAGCCGAGGGCGACGGCGCCGACGGCGAGGCCCAGCGGGTTCTCCTGGGCCAGCCCGAGGCCGAGCCTGGTTACCCGCTCGGCCTGCTGCCGGTCGGGCGCGCGGTCGCCCACCCGCGAGGCGGTACCGCCGACCTTGTCGCCGACACGGTCCGCGGTGCCGGTCACGGCCTCCTTGGCGCGGGTCGCGGTCTCGCTCACCTTGTCCTTCACGGCCTCCACCTTTCCGGCCACGGCCTCCTTGGCCCGCGAGGGCACGTCGGCCTTGTAGCCGATGGCCTCGACGGTCTCGCTCATCTCGGCCCTGGTCTGCTCTATTTCTTGGCGGATGGCATCTGGGTCTTTGCCCACTGCACGTCCTCCTTCACGGTCTCGACGGTCCGCTCGGGCACGGGCGGCGCGGCCTCCTTGATCTTCTTCCTGCCCCTGAGGGCGAGGACTGCGGCGACCGCGCCGTACACCACCGCCACGAGCAGCGCGGCCAGCGCGGGGTGCAGCACCTCGCTCAGGGCGAGGATGAAGCAGGCGGTCAGCGCGGCGGCGGCGAGGAGCCCGATCGCTCCGGCGCCGCCGAGCAGTCCCGCGCCCACGCCCGCCTTCTTGCCTTTCTCGGACACCTCGGCCTTGGCCAGCTCGATCTCCTGGCGCAGGAGCTGGGTCGTCTCCTGGGAGAGCTGCCTGAGCAGCTCGGGCAGCGGGCGCTCGCGCAGGTCGCCCGGCGGGAGCGGCTCTTCGTACGAAGCCATCAGTACCTCCCGGTCGCTGGTGCGTCCCGCGTCACGTCAGCGGGTCGGGGCTCGGGCGGCGCCGGGTGTCGACCGGATCCGGGTCGGGGACGTCGTAGGCGTCCACCGGCGCCCGGGTGGTCGTGGTCGGCTCCGGGTCGTAGGTGCCGACGACCGGCGGTGCCTCGGCCCCCAGCGGCTCGCTCACGGGCTCGGGGTAGGCCCGGGTGGTCGCGTAGTCCGAGCCCGTGTAGGCCGGGTCGGTGGTGGAGGCGGTGCCCGTATAGGCCGGGTCGGTGACGGGAGCCGTGCCCGCGGTGGAGGCGGCGCCGATGTAGGTCTCGCCGGCGTAGCCGGCCTGGTCGTAGCCGGTCCCCCTCTGGTCGTAGCCGGTCCCGCCCCGGTCGTAGTCGGCGTCGTCGAACCATGACCGGCCGCGGCCGCCGTGCTGGGACGACCGGTAGCGCTGGCTGCTCGACGCCTTCAGGAGGCGGGACGCCGCGAACCCGAGCGCGAGACCCCCGGCCACCACGGCCCAGGGCCGCTTGCGGGCGAAGTCCTCGACGTCGGCCAGCAGGCGGTCGGCGTCGGCGCTCTGGAGGTACCGCCCGACGTGCTCGGCCCGGTCGGCGGCCCGCTCGGCCAGCCTGGCCGGGGTGTCCTTGCCCTGCCGGCGGAGCTCCTCGGCGATGCTGCGGACGTCCTGCGCCGTCCCGGTGGCGCGCTGTCCGGCCTGCGTCGACCGCTGGTCCACCTGGTCGCGGAGCCGGCTCCGGGCCTGCCCGGTGGCGGCCCTGGCCTTGTCCTGGGCGACCTGTGCCTTCTCCTTGACCTGGTCTTTCACCTGGTCCGCGGTGGACCCGCCGTCGCCGGCGCGCGCACCGGTCGGATCGGTGGCGTAGTCGTACTGGGTCATCGCTGACCTCCCTTCGTTCGTGGCTTCTGTCCGCCAACCGTGCCTATCTCCTGGACGGGGCCAAAAACCTCTTCTCTGGAGCGAGCCGGAACCTCGTCCTGCTGGGCGCGGTAGGCTCGGGCCACCCGCGGGCGAGGCCCCGCCGGCAGCCGAGCGTCAACGGACCGTCGAAGGAGCCGCATGTCCGAGCAGCCGTCCCCAACCAGCGACCCGAGCAAGGACCTGAACGGCGCGGGTGCGCTCGTCACCGGCGGCGCGAGCGGGCTCGGCGCGGCCACCGCCCGGGCTCTGGCCGCCCGGGGCGCCCGGGTGGCCGTGGTCGACCGGGACGGCGAACGGGCCGCCGGGCTGGCCGCCGAGCTCGGCGGCCAGGCGCGCTCGTTCGCCGCCGACGTGACCGACGAGGCGCAGCTCGGCGCCGCGGTCGAGGGTGCGGCCGAGGCGTTCGGGGGGTTGCGGGTGGCCGTGCTCTGCGCCGGCATCGGCTGGGCCGAGCGGGTCGTCGGGCGCGAGGGCGCGGCCGCCCTGCAGCCCTTCCAGACCGTGATCAGCGTCAACCTGGTCGGCACCTACAACGCGCTGCGGCTTGCGGCAGCCGCGATGGCCCGCAACGAGCCCGACGCCGACGGCCAGCGCGGCGTCGTGGTGATGACCGCGTCGGTGGCCGCGTTCGACGGCCAGATCGGCCAGACCGCCTACGCCGCGTCCAAGGGCGGTGTGGTCGCCCTGACCTTGCCGGCCGCCCGCGACCTCGCCCGGGTCGGCGTGCGGGTCTGCACGATCGCGCCTGGGATCTTCGACACCCCCCTGCTCGGCCAGCTCCCCGAGCAGGTCCGCGAGAGCCTCGGTGCCGGGGTGCCCTTCCCCGCCCGGCTCGGCCAGCCCGCCGAGTACGCCCTGCTCGCCTGCCAGATCGCCGAGAACCCGTACGTCAACGGCGAGGTGATCAGGCTGGACGGCGCCCTGCGCATGCCCCCGAAGTGACGGCGGTCAGCGCTCGTCGGACTCCTCGGGGACCAGGCCGCCCACGAAGCGCTCGCGCAAGGTGCGCTTGGAGAACTTCCCGGTCGCGGTCTTCGGGATGTCGTCGACGAACTCGACCCGGTCGGGCAGCCACCACTTGGGGAACTTGTCGGCGATCGAGGCGACCAGCTCCGCCTCGCTGACCTCCCGGTCGGGCTTGCGCACCACCACCGCGAGCGGACGCTCGGCCCACTTCTCGTCCGGGACCGCGATCACCGCCGCCTCGGCCACGTCCGGGTGCCCCATGAGCGCGTTCTCGAGCTCGACGCTCGAGATCCACTCGCCGCCCGACTTCACCAGGTCCTTGGTCCGGTCCATGAGGTGCAGGTAGCCCTCGCCGTCCAGGGTGGCCACGTCGCCAGTGTGGTACCAGCCGTTGACGAAGGTCTGCGCGGAGCGCTCGTCGTCCAGGTACTCGCCGGCGATCCAGGCGCCGCGCAGCAGCAGCTCGCCCATGGACTTGCCGTCGGCCGGCACGGGGTTGCCCTCGCCGTCGACGATGCGCTGTTCGAGCCCTGGCACCAGCATCCCCTGCTTGGCCTTGTAGGAGTAGCGGGCCTCCACCGGCAGGTCGGCCAGGCTGGACTTGAGCCTGGAGAAGTGGGTCACCGGGCTCGCCTCGGTCATGCCGTAGGCGTGGATGAACTGCACCCCGTACCGCTCCTCGTAGGCGCGGATCATCGACACCGGCGCGGCGCTCCCGCCGCAGAGGATCCGCTCGAGCGGGCCAAGGTCGCCGCCCTCCTTCTCGAGGATCTGGAGCACGCCGAGCCAGACGGTGGGCACGCCGGCTGAGACCGTCACGCCCTCCTCGCGGATGAGCTTGAGGTAGTCGGCCGGGGTCGGGGCCGGGCCGCCGTAGACCTGGGTGGCTCCGAACCAGGTGGCCGCGAACGGCATCCCCCAGGCGTTGACGTGGAACATCGGCACGATCGGCAGCAGCACGTCCCGCTCGCTGATCGCGGCCGTGTCGACCGTGCCGATCATCAGCGTGTGCAGGAACAGCGCCCGGTGGGAGTACGCCACCCCCTTGGGGTTGCCGGTGGTGGCCGAGGTGTAGCAGATGCCGGCCGTGGTCTCCTCGTCGAGCCGTGGCCAGTCGGTGACCGGGGCGGCCGCCTCGACCAGTGCCTCGTAGTCGTGGACGGAGCCGAACGAGAGCTCGGCCCCCGGGCCGTCGGGGGCCACGACCACGTGCTCGACGCTCGAGAGCTCGCCGAGGACGGGCACCAGGGCCGGAGCGAGCGTCGAGTCGACCACCAGCACCTTGTCCCGCGCGTGGTTGACGATGTAGGCGAGCTGGTCGGGCCCGAGGCGGATGTTGAGGGTGTGGTAGCTGCCGCCGAGCAGCGCCGCCCCGAAGTACATCTCGAGGTGGCGGTCGTGGTTCCAGCAGAAGGTCCCGACCCGGTCGCCGCTGCCCACCCCGAGCTCGCGGAGCGCGCCGGCCACCCTGGCCACCCGGTCGGCCCAGTCGCCGTAGGTGGTGCGGGCGATCGCGCCGCCGGCACGCCTGCTCACGATCTGCTTCTCCGGGAACAGCGTCCGGGCTCGCTCGTAGATGCTCCGGAGGGTGAGTGGGTAGTCCATCATCGGGCCGGACCTCCTCGAGCTGGGCTGCCGGCCGCCGTGCCGGCTTCCCGAGATGCTACGAGGTGGCGGGGGTCTGCGGTAGAGGGACGGCTTCCCGCAGGCCACCATCCCGGGTTGACGGGTTCCCGCGGGTCACCACCCTGGTTTGAGGGCCGTGCTCGCGAACATCTTGGTTCCGCCGTGCGGTAGCGTGCCGGCGAGGGGCGCCGGCCCGACGCCTGGCGTGCTCAGGAAGGAGGAGGCGTGCGGCTCTACCTGGTCAGGCATGGCCAGACCGACTGGTCGCGGGCCCGGCGGCACACCGGCCGGACCGACGTGCCGCTCAACCCGGCTGGCGAGGACGAGGCCCGTGAGCTCGGCGTCCGCCTGGCCGGCGAGAACTTCGACCGGGTCTTCTCGAGCCCGCTCCGCCGGGCCATGGACACCGCCAGGCTGGCCGGGTTCGGCCAGCGGGCGGAGCCGAGTGACGCCTTGCTGGAATTCGACTACGGCGAGTACGAGGGGCTGACCACCCCGGAGATCCGGGCCATGCGGCCCGGCTGGGACCTGTTCCGGGACGGCTGCCCGGGCGGGGAGACGGTCGAGGCGGTCGCCGAGCGGGTCCGCCCGCTGCTCGCCGCGTCCACCGACGCCGACGAGGACGTGCTGCTGTTCAGCCACGGCCACCTCATCCGCATCCTCAGCGCCTGCTACCTCGGCCTCCCGCTCGACGCCGCGCGCCACCTGTTCCTGGGCACGGCCAGCGTGTCCGTGCTCGGCCGCGAGCACGACTGGCCGGCCATCCTGGGCTGGAACGACCAGGGCGGCCGGTGATGGCGGGCGTGCTCCGCGATCCCTCCCGGGCGGCTGTGGTCGCCGCCGCCATGGAGCGGATCGAGCCGGGCATGACCCTCGGACTCGGCTCCGGCCGGGCCGTGTTCGGCCTGGTTCAGGCGCTCGCGGTCCGGTGGCCGGGGCGGCCCCCGCTCCGCGCGGTGGCCGCCTCCTCGGCCACCGAGGTCAGGGCCCGGGCGGCCGGCCTGGAGATGATCAGCCTGGACGACGAGGTCACCCTCGACCACGCCTTCGACGGCGCCGACGAGGTCGGCCCGGGCCTCGGGCTCGTCAAGGGCGGTGGCGGCGCCCTGCTGCGCGAGAAGCTGGTGCTCGCCGCCGCCCGCCGGGTCACGATCCTGGCCGAGGCGCACAAGCTCGTCGGGCGGCTCGGCGCGACCCGGCCGCTCCCGGTCGAGGTGGTCCAGTTCGCCTGGCCGACGACCCGGCGCCGCCTGCTCGACCTGGTCCCCGCGGTCGCCCTCCGGCTCGGCCCCGGCGGCGCCCCCGTGATCACCGACGAGGGCCACTACCTGCTCGACTGCCAGGTGCCCGAGGTCGACCCGCACGCGCTGGCCGCCGCGGTCAAGGCCACCCTCGGCGTGGTCGAGCACGGCCTGTTCCTCGACCACGCCGACGAGGTCCTCCTCGGCAACCCCGACGGCACCGTCGAGGTCCTCACCCGCCTCCGGGGCGGGCCGCCGCCGTGACCTCGGGCGAGCCCATGCGACGCGTCGCCATTGTGCGGCCGCCCGGCGCGTCGTTCGCCCGCGCGCTGTCCGAGCATCCCGACCGGGCCACGATCGACCAGGCCCGAGCCGCCGAGCAGCACGCCGCCTACCGGGAGGCGCTCCGCCGCGCCGGCCTGGACCTGGTCCAGCTCCCCCCCGACGACGAGCTGCCCGACGCCTGCTTCGTGGACGACTGCGCGGTCGTGGCCGGCGGGGACGCGCTGCTCACCCGGCCGGGAGCGCCGTCGCGGGCGGCGGAGCCGGAGCGGCTCGCCGGCGCCCTCGCTCGGCTGGTGGGCTGGATCGATCGGATGACACCGCCCGCCACGATGGACGGTGGAGACGTCCTCGCGCTCGGGGACACACTGGTCGTGGGTCGATCCCGGCGGACCAACCAGGCCGGGATCGACCAGTTGGCCGCCTTCGCCGCCCCTCGTGGACTCCGGATCGCAACCGCCGAGCTTCCGGCCGGCACGCTCCACCTGCAGTCCGGCCTGACCGCGCTGCGCAGCGACATGGTCGTGGGCAGCCCGGAGCTGTTCGATCAGCCCGCGTTCGGCGCTGTGGAGACCAAGGTCCCTGTGCCTCCCGAGGAGGCGCCAGCGTGCAACGTCGTCGCGGTCGGCAAGTCGGTGGTCATGGCGGCCGGTTGCCCGCGGACGGCCACCGCCGTCGCCGCCCTCGGCCTCGACGTCATCGAGGTGGACCTGTCGGAGTTCACCAAGGCCGACGGCGGACCGACGTGCCTGTCGCTGCTGGCTTGTGGGTCTACGACCTGACGCGGCCGAGGACGACGGCGCCGTTATGGCCGCCGAGGCCCATCGAGTTCGACACGGCAACGTCGAAGCTGGCCTCGCGGGCCTTCAAGGGGACGTAGTCGAGGTCGCAGGCCGGATCGGGGTCGTCGAGGTTGATGGTGGGTGGGACCACCTGGTCGCGCAGGGCGAGCGCGGCCGCGATCGCCTCCAGGGCGCCGGCGGCGCCGAACAGGTGCCCGGTCATCGATTTCGTGGACGAGATCGCCATCTGGTGGGCATGCTCGCCGAACGCCTGCTTGATGGCCTGGGTCTCGGCCGGGTCGCCGAGCGGGGTGCCGGTGCCGTGGGTGTTGAGGTAGCCGACCTGGTCGGGCCGGACCGCGGCTGCCTCCAGCGCGTCGGTGAACATGTGGATCACGCCGCGGCTCTCCGGGTGCGGGGTGGCGACGTGGTAGGCGTCGTTGGAGGCGCCGTAGCCGAGCACCTCGGCGTAGACCTTGGCGCCCCGGGCCCGCGCCCGCGACTCGGACTCGAGCACGACCACGGCGGCGCCCTCGGCGATCACGAAGCCGGAGCGACCCCGGTCGTAGGGCCGGGAGGCCGCCTGCGGCTCGTCGTTGCGCGCGGCCAGGGCCTGCATCTGGCAGAAGCCGGCCAGCACGAGCGGGGTGATGCACGCCTCGGTGCCGCCAGCCAGGAACACGTCGGCCCGCCCGCGCTTGATGAGGTCGGCCGCCTCGCCGATCGCGTGCGACCCGGTCGCGCAGGCCGACACCACCGCGAAGTTGGGCCCGATGGCGCCCAGCTTGGTCGCGATGTAGCTGGTGGCGGTGTCCACCAGGCAGTTGGGGAGGAACGTGGGCGAGACCCGGCCAGGCCCCTTCTCGGTCAGGACGCGCTGCTGCTCCTCGATGATGCCGATCCCGCCGATGGCCGAGCCGACCACCACACCGGTCCGCCCGGGGTCGGTGACCTCGTGCCCGGCGTCGGCCGCGGCCTCGGCGGCGGCGGCGAGGGCGAACAGCACGCTGCGGTCCATGCGGCGGGCGTCCTTGCGGGACGCGGCCCGCTCGGGGTCGAAGCCGCGCACCTCCCCGGCGATCCGCACGGGGAACGGGGACGGGTCGAACGCGGCGATCGTGTCGATGCCGCTCCGCCCCTCGAGCATCGCCTCCCACGTGGACGGGGCGTCGAGCCCCAGCGGGTTGACGGTGCCGATACCGGTGATGAAGACGCGTTCCATGGCTGCGCCAAGCCTAGCAGGTGGGCTTCACCCCAGGCGGGCTTCACCCCAGGCGGGCGCACCCTGACGGCTTGGAGCGCCTGCGGCGCGACCATTCCATTCCGACGGCCAGGTTCGGCCGTCGATCAACCCAGGAACTCCTCGCCCTCCTCTTCGAGCTCGTCGCGGGCGGCGAACACGGCCAGGTCTGGGTCGAGGCCGAGCTCCTCGCCTTCCTCGGCGACAAGCTCGTCCTCGATGGTGTCGGCCATCTCGTGCGGGTCCAGGTCCTCGGGAAGCTGGTCAGCCAGCTCCTGCAGCTCGGACTCGTCGGGCTCGTCCACGAAGTCGTCGAGCGGGTCGTTGCGCACGGCGGACTCCCTTCGCTGCTTCGTTCGGTTGGGATGCATGCAGATCCTACGGATACCCCGGGCCCCAGGCATACCCCAGGCGGGTGGCGAAATTCTCGTGCCGGGTGCGGGCCTGCCGCTCGGCCTCGACCGCCTCGGGCTGGGGCTCGACGACGCGGTCGGTCTCCGGGCTGGTCACCTTGCCCAGGGCGACCAGGGCGGCGCCGCGCGCCGACGCCTCCGGCTCGTCGGTGACGAGCACGGGCCGGTCGAGCGCGTTGGCCATGGTCTGCTGCCACCAGGGTGAGGCCACGATGGCGCCGCCGGAGGCGACCACCTTGGGCGGCTCGGGCAGCACCGCCTCCAGGGCCTCGAGGCCGACGGCGAGGCGGAAGCAGACCGCCTCGAGGGTGGCCGCGACGATCTCGACCGCGGTGGTGACCAGCGACAGGCCGAGGATCGCCCCCGACCCGGTCAGCAGGTCGAGCGGCGCGCGCGCCCCGGCGTGGTAGGGCATGACGCTGACGCCCCGGGCACCGGGCGGGACCGAGCTGAGGGCGGCCTCCATCTCGTCGTCGGCGGGCAGCCGGAGCACCTCCTTGGACCAGGCCCAGAGGTTGCCGGCGCCGGAGTAGGCGGCGCCGGTCACCAGCCGGCGGTCGTCGACCCGGTAGCGCCACAGCGCGCGGCGGAGCGGCGCCCCCGGATCGTCGTGGACGACCCGGATCGCGGCCGAGGTGCCGACGTTGATGTTGGCATGCTCGGGGGTGACGCACCCGGCGCCCACGTTGGACGCGGCCCCGTCGCCGATGACGGGGTGCCAGCTGGCCTCGGCCAGCGCCGGCCAGCGCCGCGCACCCTCCGGCGCCAGCCGCCCGGTCCAGCTCTGCGGGAGCACCTCGGGCAGGGCCCCACGACCGACCCCGGCGAGGTCGAGGGCCTCGTCGTTCCAGTCCATCGTCTCGAGGTCGAGGAGCCCGGTGCCCGACGCCATGGAGATCGAGGCGCCGGGCTCACCGAGCAGGCGGGCGGTCACATGCTCGGAGAGCCCGAGGTAGCGGGCTGGGGGCGGGGTCAAGGTGCGGGCCAGCCAGGGCACCTTGACGGTCCAGAAGGTGGTGTGGGGCAGCGCCCCGGTCCTGGCCAGCAAGCGCTCGGGGTCCACGCGCTCCCGCAGGGAGGGCACCAGCTCCGCGGCGCGCGTGTCGGCCCAGGTCAGGGCGCCGGTGCGGGGCCGGCCGTCGGCGTCGGCGGCGATCACCGAGTGCCAGGCGCATGAGATGGCCATGTCCTGGACCGGGTCGAGGCGGCCGCTGGCGGCCAGCTCGTCCAGGCACTCCCCGACGGCGTTGACCACCTCGTCGGGGTCCAGCTCGGCCTTGCCGTCGTCGTCGATGGCAAGGTGCGTCTTGCGCCGCGCGAGCAGGCCGGGGACCGCCTTGCCCTCGGCGTCGAACACCAGCGCCCTGACCGACGACGTGCCGAGGTCGAGGGCGAGCACCTGTCCTGCAGCCACCTCCACCTCCCCGGCGAGCGCCTCGGGGTTCTTCCCCCTGACGGCCGGTCCTAGCCGCGTCCGCTGGCGGCCCGCTTGCGGCGCCGGTAGCTGCGCGCCTTCATCGCGTTGCCGCAGTCGTCCATGGCGCACCAGCGACCCGAGCGGTTCTTGGAGTGGTCGTAGTAGGCCCATTGGCACTCGTCGTTCAGGCATGCCTTGAAGCGAGGCCAGGTGCCGTCGGCCATGGAGGTGTGCACGGCGGCGAGGATGCGGCCGATGGCACCCTCCACGCCGACCGGGTCCGGCTCCAGCGTGGTCCGCCCCTGGGGGTCGAAACGGACCAGCAGCCGGGAGTTCCTCGACGCGCGGTTCAGCGTCTCCAACGAGCCTCCGTCGAGGGGGGCGCCGGCGTTGGCCAGGAGGACCGCCCGCAGCGCCTCCCGCACCTCGACCGCCCGCTGGTGGTCGGCGGCGCCGAGGCGCTCCTCCGGGCCGAGCAGCCCGTGCCCGGCCAGCCAGGCGCGCAGCCGCTCGGGGTCGCCGACCTGGTCGGCGTCGCCCTCGACGTCATAGGTGTTCACGAACTGCTGCACCAGCACGAGCGCGCCGGGTGCTTCCTTGTTCTCTGCCATGGCGAACCAGGTCCTTGTAGGGCATGTCATCACCAGTTTATCCACATGAACGGTAATCACACGAGTCCTCCTTCCGGAGAACGACAATCTAGTCACTATCAACTTTGTTTAGACAGTGACGAAGGCGTAAGGTGGCCGGTGCCCGAGGATGCCGGCAGACGGCGCCGGCCACGAAGGAGCTGAGCAGGGATGTCGCGTGACCGCTGCGACCTGAGGGGTGGATGCGGCCAGTGACCTGGCCTGGGCCTCGCCGGCCAGCTCGCCGGCGCCCGCTGAGACGGCCGGTCAGGACGGGGCCGGGCGGGGCGGTCCGGCTCGCCCGCCGGGTGGGAGCCGCTTCCAGGCGAGCCCGGCCAGGACCTCGAGCACGACACGGTGGGCGTTGTTGACGGTCAGGTCGGCCCAGTCGTACGGGGGCGCCACCTCGACCACGTCCATGGCGACCAGGTTCGTCCGCATGGCGATCTCCCGCACGGCGCGAAGCAGGTCGGCCGGGTTCATCCCCCCCGGCTCCGGAGTGCCCGTGCCGGGCGCGAAGCCCGGGTCGAGCACGTCGATGTCGACCGAGAGGTAGAGCGCGTCGGTGCCCTCGAGCGCCTCGGCGATGGCGTCCTCGAGGACCGCCGCTGCGCCCCGCTCCCAGATCTCCTGCATGAGGTGCCAGCGCATCCCCTGCTCGCGCATCCAGCCGAACACGTCGGCCGGCGGCCAGTACCCCCGCAGTCCCACCTGCACGAAGTTGCGGCCGAGGACGGCGCCGGACTCGATCAGGCGGCGCATGGGCGTGCCGTGGCTCGCCAGGTTCCCGTCGATCGAGTCGGCGGTGTCGGCGTGCGCGTCGAAGTGCACCACGCCAACCTTGCCGAAGCCGTGGTGGTCGGCCACGGCGGTCGCGGCCGGCCAGGTGATGGAGTGGTCGCCGCCGATGACCACGGGCACCACGCCCCGGCTCGCGACCTCGCCGACCCGCTCGTGGATGGCGGCCCGCGACGGCTCCCACATGCCGTGGCTGCAGATGGCGTCGCCGTAGTCGACCACCGCGAGGTGCTCGAAGATCTCCAGCCCGAGGTCGAGATGGAAGCCGGCCGGGTGGTGGGCCTGGGCGCGGAGCGCGCGGGGCCCGAAGCGGGCGCCCGGGCGGTGGGTGGTGGAGCCGTCCCAGGGGGCGCCCACCACGGCCACGTCCGGCGCCCAGGCGGCGAGCTGCTCCGGCTCGGTCAGCGGTGGGCGCCCGGCGAACGTCGCGAGCCCCTGGTAGCTCTCGGACTCGAGCTGCCGCCGCAGCCCCGGCGGAAGGTCGCGCTCAGGCCTGCCCATGCATACCTCCTCTCACGGCAACCTTCCCGCCGTGGCAGTGGTGAATCCGCTGATCGTCTGGACACACAGCACAGGCGCTCCTGATGGTGAGTCCGTCGATCGTCTGGACCACGGCACAGGCTCCTGGTGGTGAGTCCGCCACTCGTCACGTCCATGGCACAGGCGCTCCTGGCGGAGGGTCAGACTCTCCCCACGACCACCAGCCACATCATCGCAGAGGGTCAGACTCTCCCCACGACCACCAGCCACATCATCGCAGTGCGGGGAGCGAGCTCCCCGCACATGGACAGAGCACTCCGAGTAACTACACTGCCGGCGACATCCACCACCCGTGGAGGGAGGTTGGCATGCGGCGGCGGCTGGTCCTGTGGGACATCGACGGGACCCTGGTGTCGGCCGCCGGGGTCGGCCAGGAGGTCTTCGCCCAGGCGTTCCGGGCCGTGATGGGCCGCGACCCGGCCGGGATCGGCGGGCACATGGTGGCGATGGCTGGCCGAACCGACCACGAGATCGCGCTTGAGTTCCTCGCCGTCCACGACGTCGCCGACGGCGAGGCGCACCTGCCCGCGTTCACCAGCGCGCTCGCGGCGGCCATGGGGGCCCGCTCGCGCTGGCTCGCCGAGCATGGGCACGCCCTGCCGGGCGCCGAGGCGGCCCTGGCCGCCCTGGGCCGGGAGCCCGGGGTCGTCCAGTCGTTGCTGACCGGCAACATCGAGCCGAACGCGGCCGTGAAGCTGGCCGCGTTCGGGCTGGACGCCTACGTCGACTTCGAGGTCGGGGGGTTCGGGTCCGACGGTCGCCACCGGCCGAGCCTGGTGGAGGTGGCCCGGCGCAAGGCGAGGGCGAAGTACGGCGTGGCCTTCGATCCGTCCACGACCGTGCTCGTGGGCGACACCCCGCTCGACGTCGCCGCCGGCCGCCAGAGCGGCGCCCGCGTGGTGGCCGTCGCGACCGGCCCGTTCGACGCCCGGGACCTGCACGCCGCCGGCGCCGACGTGGTCCTGCCCGACCTGCGCGACACCGGAGCCGTGCTGCGCGCCGTGCTCGCCGGAGCCGCCGGGCCGCATTGAGCTGCAAGCCGGCTGCCCGACCGGCTACAGCGAGCGCCGGCGTGGAACGCCGGAAAGCCGGGCCGCCCGACGGTTGCGGGCAGCGCCGGCGTGGAAATGCCGGGGGACACGGACCTGGCCGATGCCGGGGTCGCCGAGCCGGCGGAGAGGAGGGAGGGGCATGCGGGCGATCACGATCGTGCCTGGCCAGGCGGGCAGCGTCCGGCTCGACGAGGTCGAGGAGCCGTCCCTGGCCTACGGGCCCGTGCTGGTCGACACCTTGGCCATCGGGGTCTGCAGCACCGACCTGGCGCTGGTCGCGGGCGAGTACGGCTGGCCTCCCCCGGGCCGGGAGCGGCTCGTGCTCGGCCACGAGTCCATCGGCCGGGTCGCCGAGGCTCCCCGGGCAGCGCGCTGGATGCCGGGGACCTGGTCGTCGGCATCGTGCGCCGCCCCGACCCGGTGCCCTGCCCGAGCTGCGCGGTGGGCGAGTGGGACATGTGCCGCAACGGCAGGTACACCGAGCGGGGCATCAAGGAGCTGGACGGCTTCGGCTCCGACCGGTACCGGGTCGAGCCCGAGTTCGCGGTCCGGCTCGATCCCGGGATGGAGCGGGTCGGCGTGCTCCTCGAGCCGGCCAGCGTGCTGGCCAAGGCCTGGGAGCAGGTCCAGCGTATCGGCTCGCGGGCGTACTGGACGCCCGAGCGGGTGCTGGTGACCGGCGCCGGTCCGATCGGGCTGCTCGCTGCGCTGCTCGGCGTGCAGCGGGGCCTTGAGGTGCACGTGCTCGACCGGGCCACCGGGGGCCCGAAGCCCGGCCTGGTCGCCGACCTAGGCGCCACCTACCACACCGGGCCGGTGGCCGACGCCTGCCGGGACCCGGACGTCGTGATCGAGTGCACCGGCGCCGGCCAGCTCGTCTTCGACGTGATGACCGCACTCGCCCCGGACGGCATCGTCTGTCTCACCGGGCTGTCGGCAGCCGGTCGGATCCTGAGCGTGGATGCCGGCGCCCTCAACCGCGAGCTGGTGCTCGAGAACAACGTGATCGTCGGGACGGTGAACGCCAACCGCCGCCACTACGAGGCCGGCGCCAAGGCCCTCGGCGAGGCGGACCCGGGGTGGCTCGAGCGGCTCATCACCCGCCGGGTCCCGGTCGAGCGGTTCCCCGAGGCGCTGGAACGCCGACCCGACGACGTCAAGGTGGTCATCGAGTTCAGTGCCTAGTGTCCCGAGTTACTGGGTGGAACAAGGCGCAGGTGGTCGGCCAACGCGACGGCCAGCCGCTGGTTGACGTCGCTCCAGCGGCTGGCGTCGCTCCAGCGGCTGGCGTCGCTCCAGTCCAGCACACTGACCACCACGACCGTGCCCTGCTGGGACCAGCGCAGCAGCACACTGCCGCCAAAGGCCGACCGTTGCGGGTCGTCGGAGCAGGCCGCCAGCACCCCCCGGGTCCGGTGCACGGTTGGCGTGGCGATCCGGCGCTCGTCCTGGCACTGGAGGGCAAGCCCACCGGTCGCGTCACGGGTCGGCGTCGCGACGATCGAAAGGGCGCTGTAGCCTCCCGGGGCGCCGACGTAGCCGGGTGGGACCACGAACGCGCCCTGTAGGAATCGCAGCACCTGCCCGCGCCGGCAGCTGGGCGGCTGGTCGCACAGCCGCGGCGGCGGCGAGCCGGGCGGCGCCGTGGGCAGCAGCCCCGGGCAGGGAACCGCGAAGCCGAGCCGGTCGGCGACCTGGTGGCAGCGGGCCCGGAACCCCCGGCTGGTCTGGGTCAGGTAGACGCCGCCGATCTCCAGCGCGTCGGCCGGCAGCGGCGCCGGGGCATAGCCGGCGCTGGCTGCCTGGGCGGTGGTCTGGTAGCAGGTGACCGCGTCCGCAGCCGGTGGGGGCTTGGCGGGATGACCAGGCGGGTAACTGGTGTGGTTGGCCATGGCCAGCACCGGCCACAGCAGCGGGCAGGTGACGCTGGCGCCGGCCCGGTAAGGCGCCTGGGTGCTGGCGGCGGCAGTCCGTGCCGGATGGGGAGGCGGGCGACGTCCGCTGCTGCCGCCGTTCAGCCAGCGACCCGTGAGGACCAGGGCGACGACCAAGAGAGCAGCGGCCACCACGCCGAGCGCCTTCGGGCCGCTCGCTGGGCCCACGCGCAACCGTCGTGCCATGCCAGCTCCCCCGCAAGGCTCTGGCGACATGCTACGTCCGCAGCGCCAGGCGATACGAGCCTTCTCGTTGGGTCCGCAGCTCAGTAGTGCTCGTTTGGGTCCGCAGCTCAGTAGTGCTCGGCGCTGATTCGTGACCCTGGGGGAGCCGACGGCCGGTCCAAACGCCAGCCGGCCCGGCCAGGTGGTCGAGCCCTGCCAGCAGCCCGGCCGGCAGCCGAATAACAAGCTGCGAATCCGGGCCGGGACGGGGTACAACCGTGCCATGGACATCGAGATCCGGTCGATCGCCGCCGACGAGATGAAGGCGTACGTACGCGTGCTTTCAGCCGCGTTCGGCGAGACCTTCCCTGACGAGCAGGCCGACGACGAGATGAAAACGTTCGAGCTGGACCGCAGCATCGCCGCGTTCGACGCCGGCCGCATCGTCGGCACCGGCGGGGCCTACTCGATGGAGCTGACCTTGCCCGGACCGGCCTCGCGTGCTTCAGACGAGCGGGCCTCGCGTGCTTCAGGCGAGCTCGCTCCGCGCGCTTCAGGCGAGCCGGCCCTGCCTGCTTCAAGCGGGCCCGCCACGGTCCCGGTCGGCGGCCTCACCGCGATCGCTGTGCTGCCGACGCACCGGCGCCGGGGGATCCTGCGGGCGATCATGCTGCGTCACTTCGAGGACGTCGAGTCCCGGGGTGAACCGGTGTCGGTCCTGTTCGCGTCGGAGTCGCTCATCTACGGCCGGTTCGGCTATGGCCTGGCCACCTTGCAGGCCTGGTACAACGTCGACCCGCGCCGGGCCGCCTTCGACCGGGTGCCGGCTCCGGGCGGCCGGACGCGCCTGGTGGAGGGCGAGGAGGCCCAGCGGCTGCTCCCCGAGGTGTACGACCGCTGGCGCCGCGTCCAGCCGGGGGAGCTGAGCCGCAGCCCGGCGCGGTGGGAGGTCGAGTTGCGCGACCCCGAGTGGATGCGCCGCCCCGGCACGACCGGCCGCCTCGACGTGGTGTACGAGTCGGAGCCTGGCCACGCCGACGGGTACGCCACCTACCGGGTCGAGTCGAGCTGGGCCAACGGCTTCGCGACGGGTACCGCCCGGGTGGGCGAGCTGTTCGCCCTGACCAACGAGGCGGCCGCCGGGCTCTACCGGTACTGCCTGGACCTCGACCTGGTCGGCACGGTGCAGTTCGAACGGCGCCCGGTCGACGAGCCGCTGCGCTGGCTGCTCGCCGACCCCCGCCGGCTCAGGGTCACCGAGATGACCGACGGGCTCTGGGTGCGCCTGCTCGACCTGCCCGCCGCGCTCGCTGCCCGCCGCTACGCCGTGCCCGGCTCGGTCGTGTTCCAGGTCGCCGACCGCCTGCGGCCCGCCAACGACGGGCGGTTCCTGCTCGAGGGCGGGCCGGACGGCGCCGAGTGCCGCCCCACCGGCCGTGAGCCCGACCTGGTCTGCGACGTCGCCGACCTGGGCGCGGCCTACCTCGGGGGCATCCGGCTCGGGTCGCTGGCCCAGGCCGGCCGGGTGCTCGAGCAGGTGCCGGGCGCGCTCGCCCGAGCCGACGCGATGCTCGCCACCGACCCGGCCCCCTGGTGCACGACCACCTTCTGACCTGCGGCTGGCACGCTCTGACCTGCGGCGGGCACGTTCTGACCCGCGGCGGCACCGTTCTGACCCGCGGCGGCAACGTTCTGACCCGCGGCGGCAACGTTCTGACCCGCGGCGGCACCGCTCTGACCCGCGGCGGCACCGCTCTGACCCGCGGCGGGGGAGCCGTGCCCACCCACCCGCCCGCGGCATGACCCCGCCCGGCCGGTTCCACCGCGACCGGGTCACCTGGCTCGCCTACGGCGCGCTCTGCCTGTTCGCCTACTTCGAGGTCAGCCCCGGCCCGGTCATGCCCTACCTCCGCGAGGAGCTGCGCCTCGACTACACCACGGCCGGCCTGTACCTGGTCGCGTTCCCAGCCGGCGCGCTGGTCACCGGCTTCCTGGCCGGGCGGGTCGAGCGCCGCCTCGGACGCCGCCGCATGCTCTGGACCGGGGTCCTGGGGGCGGCGGCGGGCGCGGTCGCGCTCACGCTGGGGCGGCAGGTGGCCGCCACGCTGGCCGCCACCCTGGCCATGGGGGTGTTCGCCACGCTGATCCTGGTCGTGGTCGAGGCCGCCCTGGCTGACCACCACGGCGAGCGGCGGGCGGTCGCCTTCGGCGAGTCCAACACCCTGACCAGCCTCGTCTACACCCTCGCCCCGCTCTCGGTCGCGGGCGCGGTGGCGGCCGGGCCCGGCTGGCGGGCCGCCCTGGTCGCCGCCGCCCTGGCCGGCGCGGCGCTCTGGCTCGCCGGCCGCCACGTCCCCATCCCCGACGGTCGCCCCGTCCCGGCCATCGGCGGCGAGGCCGACCAGCCCGGGGGGCGCGCGGCCCGGGAGATGTTGCCCGCCGCGTTCTGGCTCGTCTGCGCGGTCCTGGCCTGTGGCGTTGCCGTGGAGTGGTGCATCGGGTTCTGGGGCGCTCCCTTCCTGCACGACGTCGTCGGGCTCCCGACCGGCACCGCGGTCGCGGTCATGAGCGTGTACTACGTTGCCATGACGGCCGGCCGGGCCGCGGGCAGCGTGGTCGCGCGCTGGCATCCGCCCCGGCGGCTGCTCTGGGTCGCGCTCGGCGCCACCGCTGCCGGCGTGGCCGTGTTCTGGACCGCCGGCGGGCCGGTGCCGGCTGTGGCCGGACTGCTCGTGGCCGGGCTCGGCGTGGCCAACCTCTACCCGCTGTCGCTGGCGGTGGGCATGGCGGTCGTGCCCGACCGGTCCGGGCTGGCCAGCGCCCGCTTCGCGGTCGCCGGCTCCCTCGCCGCCCTGGCCGGCCCGCTCGGGATCGGCCGGCTGGCCGACGCCGGCGGCATCCGGGCCGCACTGGCCGTGGTCCCCGCGCTGGTCCTGGTCGCTGCGGTCGCGCTGGCCGCCGGCGGTCTGGAGCGGCGACGGTCCCGGGCCGGAGTCGCCTGACCCCGGCCGGGACCGTACCGCCTGTCGGGACCGTACCGCCGGTTGCAGTAGGGCTCCAAGGGATGCGGGCGGGTGGCGCGCCCGGAGCCCGGACCGGTGCGCCACCCGCCCGCGGGCCTCGCGTGCTTTCAGGCAGCCGGGTCAGCCCTTGTAGCCGCTGCTGCCGTAGCCGCCGCCGCTGCTGCCCGCCTTCTTCACCAGGGTGCCGTCGGCGCCCACCACGAACCACTTGTCGCCCACGCCCTGGCCGTTGACGTCGCCCGGCTGCTGGTCGCCCGAGTAGTAGTAGAGCGGCCAGCTCTTGTAGGTCGTCTGCTTGCTGCCGTCGGTACGGTCGGTCGTGCTGAGCAGGGAGGCGGAGACGCCGCCACCCCCCACCGGGCTGGCCTGGGCGACCAGCGGCAGCCAGGTCTGGGCGCAGGTGCCGTAGCAGGTGCTCTTGCCGTCCTTGTCGGGCGTGAACGCGTACAGGGTGCGGCCCTTGTCGTCGGTCAGGACCTGGCCGAGCTTGGACTGGGCCAGCTTGAGCCCGGTCGCGGTGGCGGACGGGGCCGCGGTGGCCGCCGGCTGGCCGCCCTGGCCCTGGCTGGTCGGCTCCTTGGACGTGCCGCCGCAGGCGGCCAGGAGCAGCATGAGCGCCGCCAGCGTGGCGACGCCGCCAACACGTGTCCTGCGCATCTGGGCCTCTCCTTCGGGTTGATCGGGACCTTGTCGGGAGAACTCCCCTCGGGTCGCCCTGCTTCCCGTCTCCCGCCGCTTGGTTCCCCGGTGGGTGCGCGGGCACCGGCCGGCTGGGTGGGTGCGCGGGCACCGGCCGGTCGGGTGGTGCGCCGGCACCACCTGGCCGGTTACTGTCGGCCCGTGAGCCCGGCGGGCACCGGGGATGTTACGCGAGAGGAGGGGCGTCGAATGAGCGAGCGTGGGGCGGGCCGCGCGCGGCTCCGCGCCCTGAAGCCGCCTGCGTTCGACGCCGCGCTGGCCCTGGCCGCCGCGGGCCTCGGCCTCTCGCTGGCCGCCCCCCTGGCGGCCAGGCCCGTCCCGAAGGCGGCGGCGGTCGCCCTGTACGTCCTGGTCCTGCTCCACACCCTCCCGCTTGCGCTCCGGCGCCGCTTCCCGCTGGCGGTGCTGCTTGTCGGCCTGATCACCGCCGCCGGGGTGGTGGCGCTCGGTTTCCTTCTGCTTGCGCTCGGCCCGACCATCCTGGTGTCCGTCTACACCGTTGCCTCCCGCTGCGACCGGCGCGTCTCGCTCGCGGGGGCGGCCGCCGTGGAGGCCGGTGCGATCCTCGTCGAGCTGCTCCGGCCCGGGCTGTTCGGCGACGCCGCCACCCTCGTGACGCTCGCGGTCGTGCTCGGGGTGGTGTGGCTGCTGGGCGACAGCAGCCGCCGCCGGCAGGCCGCCGTGGCCGCCGCCGAGGAGCGCGCGGTGCAGCTCGAGCGGGCCCGGGAGGAGCTCGCCAGCCGGGCCGTGGCCGCCGAGCGCCTGCGCATCGCCCGGGAGCTGCACGACGTGGTGGCCCACAGCATGAGCGTGATCGCCGTGCAGTCGGGCACCGGCCGCCTGGTGATCGACACCCAACCGGACGAGGCGCGCCGGGCGCTCGAGGCTATCGAGGACACCAGCCGGGCCGCGCTGCAGGAGATGCGCCAGCTCCTCGAGGTGCTGCGGCAGGAGGACGACAGCGGCGGCGGCCTGGCCCCCGTGCCGGGCCTGGCCGACCTCGACCCGCTCGTCGCCCAGGTCGTCGAGTCGGGCGTGGCCGTGGAGGTCCGGGTCGAGGGGACGCGGTCCGGCGTGCCCGCCGGGGTCGACCTGTCCGCCTACCGCATCGTGCAGGAGGCCCTGACCAACGTGATGAAGCACGCCGGACCAGCCAAGGCGACGGTCGTGGTCCGCTACGGCGACGGGGAGGTCGCGCTCGAGGTCACCGACGACGGCCTCGGCGCCGCGCCCGTCGCCACCGGGTCCGGCCGGACCGGGCTCGGCACCATCGGCATGCGGGAGCGGGCGGCCGTCCACGGCGGGGACCTCGAGGCGGGCCCCAGAGCCGGCGGCGGGTACCGGGTCGCGGCGCGCCTGCCGTTCCGGGGGACGGGGCCGTGACGATCAGGGTCGGGGTCGCCGACGACCAGCCGCTGGTGCTGGCCGGGCTGCACACCATGGTCGGGTTCGCCGCCGACCTGGAGCTGGTCGGGGAGGCCGCCGACGGAGCCGAGGCGGTCGAGCTGGCGCGTCGGGAGCGGCCCGACGTGCTCCTCATGGACGTGCGCATGCCCGGGCTTGACGGCATCGAGGCGACCAGGCAGATCACGAGTGCCCAGGAGACCAGCGGCGTCCGGATCCTGATCCTCACCACCTTCGAGCTCGACGAGTATGTCTACGCCGCGCTGCGGGCGGGCGCCAGCGGGTTCCTGCTCAAGGACACCCGGCCCGAAGAGCTGTTCGCCGCGATCCGGGTGGTGGCCGCCGGCGACGCCTTGCTGGCACCGCGGGTGACGCGCCGGCTCATCGAGGAGTTCGCGCAACGGCCCGAGCCCGGGCGGCTGGGCCCGGCGGCACTCGACCCGCTCACCGAGCGGGAGCGGGAGGTGCTCGCGCTGGTGGCCCGCGGCCTGTCCAACGCCGAGGTCGCCGAGCGCCTGGTGGTCAGCGCAGCGACCGCCAAGACCCACGTGAGCCGGATCATGACCAAACTCCAGGCCAGGGACCGGGCCCAGCTCGTGATGCTCGCCTACGAGTCCGGCCTGGTGGCGCCCGGCTCGGCCTGAGCCTCGGCCGGGGCT
>DASYUT010000069.1 GCA_036000965.1 Actinomycetes bacterium | reverse complement strand
GGGGGGCTGGGGGTGGGGGGTTGGGTGGTGGCGCGCAGCACGGCGCTGGCGCCCCTGCCGAGCGCTCGGGGGACCGCGGCCAGGGAGAACCCCGGCGACGCCGAACCAGCCAACACCGCCAACACAAGCAGCGCGGCGACGACCCCGGCGGCCTGGGCCGTGGTCCCGCCCGGGCGCCGGCCGCCTGGCCGTCCACCGGGGTGGCGGCGGGGATGGCTGGGTGGCGGTGGGCCGGGGCCGGCCGGCCCGGCCGGCGGGTCGGCCGGTGGCCGGGCCGGGCCGCCCGGGCCGGCGGGTGGGCCGGCGGCCGGGCCGGGCCCGCGCGGGCGGGGCGGGTCGGGCGGGGCGTCGGGCCCCGGCCCGGGCCTGGGGCCGGGCTGGGGTCGGGTGGGAGTGGGGGCGGGCGCGGTCACGGGGTCACCGCCCAGCCGCCGCGGGTGCGGTGCACCCCGACCCAGGCAGTGGCCAGCCGGCCGGGGCCGGCGTCGGCCAGCACCAGCACGCGGGCCTGGCCGGGCCCGATCCGCTGGCTGCCCAGGGCCCGCACCCGCCCCGCGGGCAGCCCCAGCCGCGCCGCATACCACGCCACGGCGACCTCGCCCTGGCGCCCGGCGGTCGCACCCGCCTGGCTGCCGAGCCCGTGCGGCTGGTCAGCCCGAGCCCCCGACGGCCCGGCGGCCTGGCCCGCCCGCCCGCTGGCCTGCCCTGGCGGCCCGGCGGCCTGGCCCGCCCGGCCGGCTACGCGCTCCGGCTGGCCGGCGGCACCGCCCGCACGGGTGGCGGGCGGGTTTCGCCGGGCCGGGGTGGTGCCCGGCTGCTCGGGGGGGCGGGTCGCGCTCGGCGCAGCCGACCGCCGATCGGGCGCCCGCTCCCCCGCTGCCGCGCCGGCGGCCTGGCTGGCGCGGCCGGCCGGGCGGGCCCGGACCGGGACGTCCGCGGTGGCGTAGGAGACACCCACGATGCCAACAGCCAAGGTGGCGAGGAGCACGGTGAGGGCCAGGCGGCGGGCCAGCGGGCTGCGGGCGGTCCGGCGCAGCAACCGCCAGGCGGCGTCCAGCACCGACCGCCAGCGGGGCGGGCGGCCACGGGCCGGCTTCGCCACCGGCACCAGCTCCCTGGACGGGCTCACGAGGACGCACCCCCGACCGTGGCGAGCCGACGCGCTCGCCGGCTGCGGCGGAGCCACCGGCCGGTGAGCCCGGTGGCCAGGACCGGGCCGATCGACCCGGCGAGGAGGAGCCCGAGTTCTTCGTCGGCCGCATGCACGGTCTGGCCGAGCCACAGGACGAGCAGGGAGAGCATCGTACTGGCCACGAGTACCACGACCGACCCGGCCAGCGGCAGCATCCACCAGGTCACCACGGCGCGGCGGCGGCGGGCGTCCAGTGCCAGGGGGACGACCACCAGCCCGGCCAGGCAGAGCAGGTAGAGCAGCGTCTGCGCGCAGGTCGCCACCATCGCGAGCGCGCCGAGCGCGAGCGCGAACGGCAGCACGTAGACGGTGGCCGTGGTCGCGACGATGGCGCGCTCGGCGCCGTGCCGGCCGACCGCCCAGTCGTTGACGCCGGCGATCCGGCGGCGCAGCAGCTCGAGGATGCCGGCCTTGGCCGTCGGCGGGGACTCGGCGAGCACCGGGCTGCCGGTCTGCAGGCGCGACAACGGGTAGGCGACAAACAAGGTCCAATAGCGGGCGGCCAGGCGTTCGCGCACCTCACCGGTGTCAGGGCCCCGGCCGGGGTCGCTCCGGGCCGACGCGGTGACCCGGGTGACCAGGTCCGGCACGGCGATCGTGGGAGCGCTGGCGAGCCGCTCGACGGTGACAGGGCGGGTGACGGCCAGGGTGAGGGCGACCAGGAGCAGGACGGCCACCATCCAGGCTCGGCCGGCTGGACGGCCCAGGACGCCGTAGGCGATCAGGGCGACGAGCACGATCATGGTGCCGCCCTCGAGCGGCAGGCGGTGCGCCTCGCGCCAGGCACCGACGCCGCCGGCCAGCCGCTGGCCGGCCAGATAGCCGACCAGGTTGAGGCGGAACACGTCGCGCTGGCGCTCGATCGAGCCCTTGGTCATCCAGGCCGTGGCTCGGATGGCCGTGCGGGCGTAGGCATTGCCCACCCCGCCACCCTGGATGGCGACCACCTCGCGCTGGTAGTCCCACTCCCCGGCGGCGGGCGCCCCGGGGCCGGCCGCCTGGTGCGGGGACAGGGTGAACACGACCGCGAGCAGGACGAACGTTGCGGCCAGGTAGGGAATGAGCACAGTCCGCAGCCAGGACCAGGTGCTCTGCTCGGACCGGGGACGGCTGGGACGGCTTGCAGGACCCGTCCCGTGCCGGGGCATGACGATGGGCATGACTCCCCCTCGGGAATGGGAGCGCGATGGCTCGGAGGAGGCGGCCAGCGGGCGATCGGTCGGCGGTCTCTGGGGGGCGCCGTCGCCGCGAGCAGGTCGCGTCGGACCTCTGAGCCGCTCGCGCTCGCGTCTGTTCGGTTGTGTCGGCGCTGCAGGTGGCGGACCGGGCGGGCGCCGGGTTGCTGTGAGATCGGCGGGGCGGCTGGTACGGAGAGTGAACGATTGGTGCGGAATGTGGTCGCTAGCAGGCCGGGGACCTCGGCGGGGCCTCCCGCGGGAACGGTGGCCCAGGTCGTCGGGTGGGGCGGTGGAAGCGACCGGGTGGCTGGGGGCGGTGGGACTGGAGCGGCAGCCGGTGGGTCCCCTCTAGGGTGCGTCGGCGGGCGGCCCGGATCAAGTCTTGACTCCAAGCCGCTCCGGTGGATGCAGGGGGTTCGGGCCCACCCGGCGCCAAACGTGGTCACTCGGCCACTCAAGGTAGGGGACACGGGTACCAGGCCGCCGTTGGAGCCGTGGTGGGGCTTGGCGGGTGCCCGCGGCGGGAAGACTCGGGTTGACCCGCGGGCACCGAAGGCGTGGCCGGGAGGGACGAGGAGGCAGCATGGCCCGGAGTGGGAGGCAGAAGACCCGCGGCAAGGCCCAGGAGGTCAAGGGCCGGGCCAAGGAGGAGCTGGGCCGGGCGACCGGCGACCGCCGCCTGCAGGCCGAGGGCGTGGCGGACCAGCGGAAGGGTGCGCTGAAGCAGGCGGTCGGCAAGCTGAGGGACGCGTTCCGGCGCTAGGCCCTGCCGGGTGGTCTGTGCTGCGGCACGGACCATCGGGTGGTCGCAGCACACAGACCGGACGATTCCATTAATCTACTGAAACCGCTCGATCGGCGCCCATCGCAGGTGCCGGCGGTGCTAAGTGCGGCTGCGTGCCGCAGGGAGACGGAATGCTCGCAGATCGGCCAGATGGTGAGCCTCCCGAGGCAGGGCCTGCCGCGCCCGGGAAAGGGCCGGGGACACGGTCCACCGCGCCCGGGGAACGGCCGGGGACACGGTCCACCGCGCCTGGGGAAGGGCCGGGGACGCCGCGGGCCGCGCCCACCGGGTGGCCGGACGGGCCCGACGACCTGCTCGCCCGGCTCCGCCGAGCCGAGCGGGACCGCCGGAGCCTGCTGCGGCAGCTGCTCACCGCCCAGGAGGACGAGCGCCGCCGGCTGGCCGGCGACCTCCACGACGACGCCATCCAGTCGCTGGCCGCCGCCCTGCTGCACCTGGACGTCCTCGAGGCCCGGCTCAAGGGGGTCGGCGCGGCCGCGTCGCCCGGGGTCGGCGAAGGCGTCGGGCGCCTCCGCCAGAACCTCGAGCACGCCCTGCGGGCGGCGCGCGCCTTCCTGTTCGGTCTGCGCCCGCACCGGCTCGACGCCGACGGGCTCCGGGCCGCGCTCGAGCTGCAGCTCGAGCGCCTGGCCGAGGCCGGCTGCGCCACCGAGCTTGAGTGGTCCCTCGCGGACCGGGTCGACGGCGACCTCGAGACAGTGCTGTTCCGCGCGCTCCAGGAGGCGCTCGCCAACGTGGCCAAGCACGCCGGCGCCACGGCCGTGCGGGTCCGGATCCGCTCCGAGGGCGGGGCGGTCGTCGCGCAGGTAGACGACGACGGGGCGGGATTCGACCCCGTGGAGACCTGCGCCTGGGCCATGGCCACCGGCCACCTCGGCCTGCGGTTCATGGCCGAGCGGGTCGAGGCTGCGGGCGGCGACGTCCGCATCGACTCGGCGCCCGGCCGGGGCGCCCGCGTCACGCTGCGGCTGCCGTTCGACGCTCGCGCCCTGGCGGCGCCTGGGCAGGCTCACCCCGGACCCTCGGGTCGTGGACCGGGCCGGGCCTAAGCAGCACCTCAGAAGTCCTGTCCGTAACTTGATGGGACGGCCTTGGTCGCTGGCCTCGGTTACGAGCAGAACGTCTGGTGACGTGCTTAGCGGGTAGCGATGGGAGGGTGCTGTCCTGCCGGTCCGGCAACGGGCCGGGTCAGGCCGTGCGTCGCCCCGCGTAGGCCTGGAAGTCGAGCACCCTGGCGACGGGTGCCGGGGCGGGCATGGGTGCCGTCCCGGCGGGCACGAAGCCGACGGCCTGGGCCCGGCTGCCCGTCTCGACCCGGGCCAGGGCCTCGGCCACCTCGAACAGCAGCTCCGACAGGACCACGTCGAGCGCGGCACAGACCGCCTCGAGCACCTCGGAGGAGGCCTCCTTGCGGCCTCGCTCGACCTCGGACAGGTAGGTGAGCGACACGCCGGCCGCCTCGGCCACCTCGCGCAGCGTGCGCGCCTGGGCCAGCCGGTGGCCGCGCAGGGCGGCTCCGATGCAGTCCCGCAGCCGGGTCACGGCCACACCGCGATCACCGGGCGACCTCGTCGATCAGGCCGTAGGCGACCGCCTCGTCGGCCGAGAACCAGGTGTCCCGGTCGGTGTCGTGGTGGATGCGCTCGACCGGCTGCCCGGTCGCCTCGGCCAGCAGGGTGTCAAGACGGCGCCGGAGCCGGAGCACCTCCTCGGCGGTCCGCTCGAGGTCGGCCGCCTGCCCCTGGAACTGCCCGCTCCACGGCTGATGGATCAGGATGCGGGCGTTCGGGGTGGCCCGTCGCCTGCCACGCTCGCCGAGCGCGAGCACCACCGACGCCATCGAGGCGGCCATCCCGGCGCAGATCGTCGCGACCGGGCAGCGCACCTGCGCGATGGTGTCGACGACGGCCAGGCCCGACAGCAGCTCGCCTCCGGGCGAGTTGATGCGCAGCTCGATCGGCTCCCCTGGCCCCTCCTGCTCGAGCCAGAGCAGCCGGGCCATCACGTCGTTGGCCTTGTCGGCGTCGATCTGCCCGGACAGCAGGACGACGCGGCGCCGCAGCAGCCGGTCGACCGGGTCGACCGGCCGGTCGTAGAGCTCGAAGGCGGTGCCCATGTCCATGCCCATGGTGGCACGGTACCCGACCCGGGCCGCCAGCACGAGGGGTTCCGCCGACGGCGAACACCAGGGGTTCCGCCGACGGCGAAGCCGTGGGCCGACGGCGGAGCCGCCGCGGGAGCGGGGTGGGCCGACGGCGGAGCCGCCGCGGGAGCGGGTGCGACCGGGGCCAGGCCGAGCGGGATCGGCGAACTCCTGCCAGACTGCCCGGTCGGACCCAGTTGGCGACGAGCGGAGCGTGGACCGATGGTGGGGTTGCACCGGATCGCGGGCGTGGCGATCGTGGCTGGGTGGGGGGCGCTGTTCCTCTGGGGGGTCGGCCTGTTCATCCTCAGGCGCGACGCCGGCCGGCTGTACTGGGGGCTGCTGGCCGTGCTCCAGATCCTGCTCGGGCTGCAGCTGGCCGTCGGGCTGGTGCTGCTCGCGCTCGGCAACCAGCGCCCGCTGCTCCACTACGCCTACGGGTCGGTGTTCCCGGCGGTCGTGCTCGCTGTCTGCCACCTGTTCACCCGCGGCCTCGAGAAGCCGCCCTTCCACCTGTTCTTCACGATCGGGTCGTTCTTCGTCTTCGGCCTGACCGCTCGCGCGCTCATGACCGGTCTCGGTGGCTGACCCGTCCGGGCAGGCAGCCGGCCAGGCCCTGCGCGACCCGGGCGCCGGCCCGGAGCCGCCGGTGCTCGCCAAGGCCGTCGACGCGGTCGCCGGGTGGCTCGACGGCCTGCCGGGGACCCGTGACCGCTGCCCCCGGGGGGCTCGGAAGGATTAGCCGGAGCCGAATCGGTGCAAAGTGCGAGCAGCGTGGCAGCTGCCGGCCAGGGAGGCCATGGGTTACAGTCCGTACCTAGCTCGCCGCCGGACGGTCCCGGGCCTCGAGTTGCGGGAGCCGTGCGGTGCCACCAGACAGGTTAGCCGTCCGTGCCGACCAGGGAGAGAGGGGTCATCCTGCCGCCGCTCCGTGCTCCGTCCCGCAGCGAGCCCCGGGCGCGTCCCCGGACGGCCGTGACGGCGGCCGGCCTCGCGCGCCTCAGGCGAGCTTGCGCAGCGGTCGTGCTCTTGTTGGTGCTCGCCGGCTGCGCTCCAGCCAGCGTCACCGACCAGGGCGACGCCGTCCGCTTCGCCTACGACTTCTTCCTGTGGACCGCCGCGGGCGTGTTCACCATCGTCTCGGGCCTGATCGTCTGGTCGATCATCAGATATCGGCGCAAGAACGACGAGCTGCCCAAGCAGATCCATGGTAGCAACACGCTCGAGCTGACCTGGACCATCATCCCGCTCATCCTGGTGCTGATCCTGTTCGCCGTGACCCTGAACGCGCAGGGCAAGGTGCTGCACCGGGCCCACAACCCGGCCGTCACGATCAAGGTCACCGGCTTCCAGTGGAGCTGGCAGTTCGACTACGAGGGGTCGGGCGCGCAGGTGGTCGGCGTGCCCAAGCAGCCGCCGACGATGGTGGTGCCCGTGGGCGAGCCCGTACGCATCAAGCTCGTCTCGGCCGACGTCGTGCACTCGTTCTACGTGCCCAGGACGCTGTTCAAGCGCCAGGCCATCCCGGGCACCGTGAACGAGTTCGACCTGACCTTCGACCAGACCGGCACCTACAACGGCCACTGCGTGCAGTTCTGCGGGGTCGCCCACGCCGACATGGTGTTCGACGTGCGGGTGGTGTCGCAGAGCGAGTTCCAGAGCTGGCTTGCGTCCGCGGCCCGGGCCCCGGCCGGCGCGAGCGGAACCCCGTAGAGGAGCGGAACCGTAGGAGCGGAACCCGTAAGGAGCGGAACCCGTAAGGAGCGGAACCCCGTAAGAAACGGAGTCCCACGACCATGGCAACGACCGAGCTTCCCTCCCCGGCGCTTCCGGAGCTCCCCCACGAGGAGCCCCGCGCCGGGCTGATCGACTACCTGACCACGGTCGACCACAAGAAGATCGGCATCCTCTACATCTTCACGGCGTTCGGGATCTTCCTCACCGGTGGCGTGCTGGCGCTGCTCGTGCGCGCCGAGCTGGCCCGGCCCGGCCTGCAGTACATGACGGAGAACACCTACAACCAGGTGTTCTCGATGCACGGCACGCTGATGATCTTCCTGTTCGCCGCCCAGGTGTCGACCGGGCTGGCCAACTACTTCGTGCCGTTGCAGATCGGCGCGGCCGACGTCGCGTTCCCGCGGCTGAACGCGATGAGCTACTGGCTGTACCTGTTCGGCAGCCTGATCGTGATCAGCTCGTTCCTGGTGTCCGGCGGCCCGGCGGCCGCCGCGTGGACCGCCTACCCGCCCCTGTCGGACTCCCGCTACCTCCAGGGCGCCGGCATGGACCTGTGGATCATCGGGCTGGCCGTGGTGGGCATCAGCGGCATCGTCGGCGCCGTCAACCTGATCACCACGATCTTCTCCATGCGGGTCCCGGGCATGACGATGTTCCGGATGCCCCTGTTCACCTGGACGGTGCTGGTCACCCAGCTCCTCATCCTGTTCGCCTTCCCGCCCCTGACCGTGGGCTTGGCCCTGCTGTTCCTGCAGCGGAACTACGGGGCCGTCTTCTTCGACCCGACCGCCGGGGGCAGCCCGATCCTGTGGCAGCACATCTTCTGGTTCTTCGGCCATCCCGAGGTCTACATCGTGATCCTGCCCGGGTTCGGCATGATCAGCGAGGTCATCCCGGTCTTCTCGCGCAAGCCGCTGTTCGGCTACCGGGCGCTGGTGTTCGCCACCTTCGGCATCGGCGCGCTGTCGTTCGGGGTCTGGGCCCACCACATGTTCGCCACCGGCGCGGTCAACCTGCCCTGGTTCTCGATCATGTCGTTCCTGATCGCGGTGCCCACCGGCATCAAGATCTTCAACTGGGTGGCGACCATGTGGCGGGGGTCGATCACGTTCACGACCTCGATGCTGATGGCCCTCGCGTTCCTGGTCGTGTTCCTGGTCGGGGGCATCACCGGGGTGTTCCTGGCCTCCCCGCCGATCGACTTCGCGGTGAACGACACCTACTACGTGGTCGCCCACTTCCACTACGTCATGGTCGGCGGGCTGCTGTTCGCCCTGTTCGCCGGGCTGTACTTCTGGTTCCCGAAGATGAGCGGCCGCTTCCTGTCGGAGGGCTGGGGCAGGCTGCACTTCTGGACGCTGTTCGTCGGCTTCAACCTCACCTTCTTCCCGCAGTTCATCGTGGGGCTCGAGGGGATGCCGCGGCGCATCGCCAACTACTACATCGAGTCCTGGGGCGGGCTGAACCTCATGTCGACGGTCGGCGCCTTCCTGGTCGGCTTCTCGACCGTGCCGTTCCTGTGGAACGTGTTCGTGTCGCTGCGGAGGGGCAGACCGGCCCCGGCCGACCCGTGGGAGGGCAACAGCCTCGAGTGGGCGACCAGCTCGCCGCCGCCGCACCACAACTTCCACGAGCTGCCCGAGATCCACTCCGAGCGGCCCGTGTTCGACCTCCGCCACGGCCTCGAGCACGCCGCCGACACCGACCCAGCGCGTAACCTGGACCGGGGGTGAGGTCATGAGCGACGAGGTCGCCGTCATGCTCCGGATCGCCGTCTTCGGCTTGGTCGCCGCGATCATCTACTGGTTTGTCAGCTACGAGCCATTCGGCACCGTCGCGCTGCTGCTGCTCGGCGGCGGCACGGGCTTCGCCGCGGTCTACATGCTCCTGCAGCACCGGCGCGAGCAGGGTCCCAGGGAGCAGTTCGGGGACACCGTGCGCCGGTTCGCCGGCCTGCCCCGCAGGGACCCGCGGGGCCCGGACGACTACTCGGCCGAGAACGTCGCCGTGCTCCCGCTGCCCTCGATCTGGCCGCTCACGATGGCGCTCGGGGTCGCCATGCTGACCACCGGGCTGATCTACGGCCTGTGGCTGCTCGTCCTGGGCCTGGCCGTGTCCGCGGTCGCGGCCGCCGGCTGGCTGGCCGCGATCAACCGCGAGAACCGCTACGGCCGCCTCGAGCACGCCGCCGGCACCGACCCTCACGAGGCGTATCGCTGATGACACAGACACCTGAACAGCAGCCAAGGGACGACACCTCTGTCCACAGCGTGTCCGGTACGGTCGTGGAGCGTCCGGCCGACCAGGCCCAGGAATCGACCGAGGCCGTGACCAGCCCGGGCAAGGTCATGCGGATCGGCACGATGGTCAGGCAGCTGCTCGAGGAGGTGCGCCGGGCACCCCTCGACGAGGCCGGCCGGACGCGCATGCGCGAGATCTACGACATCTCGCTGCGGGAGCTTGCCAGCGGGCTCTCCCCGGACCTGGCCGCCGAGCTGAGCCGGATGGCGCTCCCGCTCGAAGCGGACACCCCCAGCGAGGCGGAGCTCCGCGTCGCCCAGGCCCAGCTCGTGGGCTGGCTGGAGGGGCTGTTCCAGGGGATCCAGGCCACCCTGTTCGCCCAGCAGATGGCGGCCCGCAACCAGCTCGCGGAGATGCGCGGCGGCCGCGCCCTGCCGCAGCCGAACCGGGAGGACGCGCCGCCTGGCGGCACCGGCCTGTACCTTTGACGTCCTCCTGCCGGAGGGCCGGATATCCGCGTCGATCACCTGCTGGGCGGTCCCGGTCGCGTCGAGCCTGGCCATGGCCGACGCCTGGTCACGGTCACCCAGTTGCGTGCCGGGGTCACCCCGTTGCGTCGCGCCTGGGCTCCGACCTGGTCAGGGCGCGGGCGGGCGGCCTCCCGAGGCCGGGACCGTCGCGGCCGGGCGGGCGCTGTCGCCGTCGCCGTGGCCGGCGCCGGCAGGCGTCGGGTCGAGCGGGACCGTCTCGTAGCCGCCGGTGGCGGTGCGCCGCAGCGCCAGCCCGGCGTTGGGCCGGGCCGGGTGGAGCTGGCTGGTCTTCAGCGAGCGGCAGGTGAAGTAGGTGGCGGCCCCGACCACGACCGGGCCGACCACGAACGCGACCTGCAGGATGCGGGTGATGCTCTCGACCGACACGTCGAGCAGCACCCCGAAGATGTCGTTGCCGCCCTCGAGGAACATCACGAAGAACATCCACAGGCCGGCCGCGCCGATCGCGGTGCGCAGCGGCGCGTCGCGGGGCCGGTCGAGCAGGTGGTGCTCGGCCCGGTCCCTGGTGAAGCGCCGCTCCACCCACGGCCAGAGGGTGAGGACGCCGAAGGCGATCCCCGGGACCAGGATCGCCGGCCAGAACACCTCGGAGATCTCATAGCCGAAGAGCTTGATGCGCCATGGCCCGGCCAGCCGCAGGGCGCCGTCGAGGAAGCCGATGTACCAGTCGGGCTGGGCGGGCGAGGTGACGTTGAACGGCTCGTAGGGCCCGTACTGCCAGACCGGGTTGATCTGGGCCAGGCCGCCCAGGCCGGCCGTCACCGCGGTCACGAACAGCAGCAGGGCGACGGACTTGAAGGTCTGCTCGGGCCAGAAGCGCTTGCCGACCACGTTGCGCTCGGTCCGGCCCGGGCCAGGGAACTGGGTGTGCTTCTGCAGCACCAGGATGGCGAGGTGCAGGCCGACCAGGGCGAGCAGCAGGGCGGGCAGCAGCATCACGTGGAACACGAACAGCCGCGAGAGGATTTCGGGGGCGGGGAACTCGCCGCCGAACAGCAGGGAGGAGACCCAGGTGCCGACCACGGGGATGGCGAGCACGACCGCGTTGGCGATGCGCAGCCCGATGCCGCTCAGCAGGTCGTCGGGCAGCGAGTAGCCGGTGAAGCCCATGGCCATCGCGAGCAGCAGCAGCACCACGCCGATGACCCAGTTGAGCTCGCGGGGGCGGCGGAACGCGCCGGTGAAGAACACCCGGCACAGGTGGACCACGATGGCGGCCACGAACACCAGCGCGGCCCAGTGGTGGGTCTGGCGCATGATCAGCCCCGCCCGGACCTCGAACGACAGCCGCAGGACCGACTCGTAGGCGGCCGAGACCCGCTCGCCCCGCAGCGGCGCGTAGGCGCCCGCGTAGGTCAGGGTGCGGGCGTCGGGGGTGTAGAAGAAGGTCAGGAACACGCCGGTGAAGATCAGCACCACGAGGCAGAACAGCGCGATCTCGCCGAGCAGGAACGACCAGTGGTCGGGGAACACCTTGCGCAGGAGCTTGCGGGCGGCGCTGGCGGCCCCCAGGCGCTCGTCGAGGTACTTGACCGTCGTCTCCAGGACGCTCATGACTTGCCTCGATTCCAGAACGATGGCCCGACCGGCGCGTAGAAGTCACCCTCGGCGGTGAGGTTGCCCTCGCGGTCGACCGAGAGCGGGAGCTGAGGCAGGGGTTCCGCGGCCGGCCCGAAGTAGGGCTTGCAGCCGTTCAGCACGTCGAACTGGGACTGGTGGCAGGGGCACAGGAGCGAGCGGGTCGCCGCCCGGTACAGCCCGACCGGGCAGCCGGCGTGCGTGCAGAGCTTGGAGTAGGCCACGTGGGTGCCGCCCGGGACGGCCGCGAGCCGGTCGGCCGGGAGCTGCAGGGAGCCCCGGGGCACCTTGATGAGCAGCGCCTGGGAGTCGGACCGGCCGACCTCGCCTTCGGGGAACACGGTCATGTAGCCGTCGTCGGGCAGCTCGTCGAACGCGACCGGCTTGCCGGCCTCGTCCACCACCTTCTTGCCCTTGCGCCAGCCGGTCTCGAACAGCGAGCGGCCGGGGGCCGGGCCGAGCGACAGGGCGGGCAGGAACAGCGCCAGGCCGAGCGCGCCCCCGGTCCCGGCCAGCAGCTTCACCAGGAACGAGCGGCGCGGGCTGCGCAGGACGGGGCCGGCCTCCTCGAGGAGCGCCGCCTCGAGCGCCTGCCGGCCGGACGGGCCTGAGGTCAGCTCGTGCCGGTCCTCGCTCACCTCACGGGCGTCGAGCAGCTTCTCGGCCCACATCACCACGGCCCAGCCGAGGCTGGCGAAGGCGATCGCGAACAGCGTCCCCTCGACCTGGGTCTGCCCACCCCGGAAGTAGACGACGAACAGGGCGATGCCGCACAGGGTGGTGATGGTCAGCGCGACCGCGATCCTGCGCTCGACGCGGCGCTGCTCGCCGGTCAGCTCGTCGCCGGCACGGGCCCTGCGCTGTCCGTCGTCCACGTCGCTCGTCTCCTGTGCTCGCGCTCCACCTTCTTGTGCTCCACCGGACCCTTCGCCCTCGTGCTCCACCTTCTCGTGCGCCACCGGGTCCTTCGCCCTCGCGCCCCACCGTCTCGTGCCCACCGGGTCCTTCGCCCTCGCGCCCCACCTGATCGTTCGCCGCCCCCGCGCCGGCGCCCCCGGCCGGCCCGGTCTCAGTCAGTTCTCCCCACCCATCCACTTGGCCAGCAGGATCAGCGCGCCGAGCCCGATCACCCAGGCCACGAACCCCTCGGGGACCGGGCCCTTGCCCCCGATGGGCGCCCCGCCCACGTCGTCCTTGCCGCTCTTGAGGCCCTCCACGTAGGCGGCGATCGAGTTGACGCCGGCGGCGTCGTAGTCGCCGCCGGCGAACACCGGCATGACGCCCGGGCCGATCTTCATCGCCTCGGCCACGTCCAGCGGGGCCACGTCCCGCAGGCTCGGCGCGATGTTGGCGCCGCCGAGGGCGGCGCCCGCCCCGTTCATGCCGTGGCAGGCCGCGCACGCCTGCGCGTACAGGGCGCGGCCGCGCTTCACGTCGCCCTGGCCGATGTCGACGGTGGGGATGTCGGTGTCGCCCACGGCCTCGCCGACGTAGAGGCTGAGGGCGCGGATCTCCGACGGGCCGTACTTCGGCTTGCCTCGCTCGATCGCCGGGCCGACCGTGGACCGCCAGGGCATGCGGCCGGTGCGCAGCACCCAGTCGACCGCGGCCGCGCCGCCGACGTCCTTCAGGGACGGGACCGTCGGGTAGTTGCTCGGGCCGGCCGGGTCGATCCCGTGGCAGGAGACGCAGCCCTGCTCGTAGAGGCTGCGGCCGAACTTGATGGTGTCCTGGGCGGTCTGGGCCCGCACCCGGGCCGGCCCGGTCGCCGACCCCGACGACGCGCTGCCGGTCGCCGGGGTGAGGAGCAGGGCGAGCAGGCCGATACCGCCGAGCAGCACGAGGGTCCTTCGCACGGTCGCTCCTTCGCTCGACGGCCGTCCGGTCACGTCGTTGCCCAAGGTGCATGCTAGGGCCGGCACACGTCGTTGCCCAGGTGCATGCTAGGGCCGGGCACAATCGGTCGGCAATCGATACCCCAGCGACGGCGCGCCCAAGCGCGGCAGGCTGGCAAGCTCTGGAAGCCAGCTTGGCCAGTGCAGGCCCGCCACCAGCGAAAGCGCGTCCAAGCGCGGTAGGCTCGCAAAGGAGTCCCGGCCGGGTGCGCGAAAGGCTGGTGGGAGATGCAGGAGGAGGAGCTGACCTACGGGCGGTACCTCCGGCTCGAGGAGCTGCTGGCCTTGCAGCGGCCCCGCTCCGACCCGCCCCATCCCGAGGAGCTGCACTTCATCATCGTGCACCAGGCGCTCGAGCTGTGGATGAAGCTCGCCCTGCACGACCTCGAGCGGGTCATCGGGTTCCTCGACGCCGGTGCCTGGCCGCGGGCGCTCGCCCTGCTCAACCGGGTCAACGCCAACATCGCCACCGGCATCGACCAGATGCGCAGCCTGCAGACGCTGCCGCCCTGGGACCTGCAGCAGTTCCGCAGCTACCTGGGCAGCGCCAGCGGCTCCCAGTCGGTCCAGTTCCGCGAGCTGGAGCTGCTCAGCGGCCTGCGCGAGCCGGCCTACCTGAAGGCGCTCGACATCGAGTACGGCGGGGCTGGCCTGCCCGGGGTGCTGACCCGCCGGCTCGGGCAGCGCTCCCTGGCCGAGGCGCACGCCGGTGCCGCCGCCCGCCTGGGGATCACCGACTGGGCCGGGTTCTACACCAACCCGGGTCGGCGGGCCGACTTCTACCTGGTCTGCGAGGCCCTGGTCGACTACGACGCGCGCTGGGCGCGCTGGCGCCAGGAGCACGTGGCGCTGGTGGAGCGGACGCTCGGCACCCACGCCCGGGGCACGGGCGGCATGGCCATCACCTACCTGCAGCACACCGCGCGGTACCGGTTCTTCCCGGCCCTGTGGGCGCTGCGCGACGAGCTGGTGGTCCGGGGCGGCGGCCAGCTGGTCGGCAGACCGTCCGGCCCCGTGGCAGGCTAGGCGACGACAGTCCACGACCGAGAGGGGAGAGGGTGGAGTACCGCCGGTTAGGCGACACCGGGCTGCGGGTGAGCGAGGTCGGGCTGGGCTCGTGGCTCACCTACGGGGTCGGCGTGGAGGCCGAGCAGGCCAAGGGGATCATCGCGCGGGCCTACGACCTCGGGGTCAACTTCTTCGACACCGCCAACGCGTACGGGCGGGGCGCCGCCGAGCGGGTCGTCGGCCAGGCGCTGGCCGCCTACCCGCGCGAGTCCTACGTGCTGGCCACCAAGGTGTTCTTCCCCGTGGGCGACGGCCCCAACGACCGCGGGCTGTCGCGCAAGCACGTGCTCGAGCAGTGCGACGCGAGCCTGCGCCGCCTCGGCACCGACTACGTCGACCTGTACCAGTGCCACCGCTTCGACGACGCCACCCCGCTGGACGAGACCCTGCGGGCCCTCGACGACCTGGTGCGCCGGGGCAAGGTCCTGTATGTCGGGGTGAGCGAGTGGACCGCCGGGCAGATCGCCGAGGCGCTGCGCATCGCCGACGACCTCGGGCTCGACCGGATCGTGTCCAACCAGCCCGAGTACTCGATCCTGCAGCGCCGCATCGAGAGCGAGGTCGTGCCGCTGTGCGCCGGGGAGGGCGTCGGCCAGGTGGTCTGGTCGCCGCTCGCCCAGGGCGTGCTCACCGGCAAGTACCGCAAGGGCGCGGCGCCCCCGGCCGACAGCAGGGCGGCCAGCCGCAAGATGGGCGGGTTCGTCGGCCACTGGCTGACCGACGACGTGCTCGACGCCGTCGAGCGGCTGCGGGCGGTGGCCGAGGAGGCCGGCATGTCCATGCCGCAGCTCGCCCTGGCCTGGGTGCTGAGCGAGCCGAACGTGGCCTCGGCGATCATCGGCGCCACCCGGACACGGCAGCTCGAGGAGGACTGCGAGGCCGCCGGTCGGGCGCTCGACGACGACGTGCTCGCCGCGGTCGACAAGGCGGTCGGCGAGGTCCTCATACGATGAGGGCGGGCGCACGACGGAGCGCCCGCGAGGAGGCGAGGCACCGATGATCCCGGCCGGCGCTCGGATGATCCCGGCCGGCGCTCGACGGAGCGCCCGCGAGCAGGCGAGGCGCCGATGACCGGGCCGCTGGCGTTCATCCCGCCGCCCCCGACCAACGGGGTGCGTGTCGGGCCGCTCTTCTTCCACCTGTACGGGCTGGTCATCGCGATCGGGATCCTGTTCGCGGTGTCGCTGGCCCGGCGCCGCTGGCAGGCCCTGGGGCGGGACCCGGCCGAGCTGGAGCGCCCCATGTTCTGGGCGGTGGTGTTCGGGTTCCTGGGCGGCCGGACGGGCTACGTGATCACCCACACCGGCGACTTCCAGGGCCGCTGGCTGCACGTGCTGGCGATCTGGGAGGGCGGGCTGGCCCTGTACGGCGGGCTGACCCTCGGCATCCTGGCCGGCATCGTCGTGGCCCGGCGCCAGGGGCTGCCGGTGCTGCTGGCCCTGGACGCCGCGATCCCCGGGATCCCGCTCGCGCAGGCCTTCGGGCGCTGGGGCAACTACTTCAACCAGGAGCTGTTCGGCACCCCGACCACGCTGCCCTGGGCTCTCGAGGTCGAGCCCGGCCACCGTCCCGAGCGGTACGCCCAGTTCGCCACCTTCCACCCGACGTTCCTGTACGAGTCGCTGTACAACCTGCTCGTGGTCGGGGTGCTGCTGTGGCTGTCGCGGCGGCGGGCGCTGCGCACCGGCAGCATCGTGCTCGCCTACCTCGCGCTCTACGGGCTCGGGCGGTTCTTCCTCGAGCTGCTGCGCACCGACACCACCTACCGGCTGTTCGGCCTGTCCCGCAACGCCTACGTCTCCCTCGCAGTCGTGGTGGGCGCCTCGACCTGGCTGTGGCTGTGGCAGCGGCGGGGCCGTGCCCGGACCGAAGGCGAAGCCGGCGGCGGGGACGGCGACGGCGACGCCGCCGAGGTCAGCTCGGCCGCCGACCCGCCGCCGTCCGGCCCGCCGGGCTGAGCGGGACGGCTCGCCCGGGTCAGCGGGCCGGGTCGCGCTCGAGGGGGCAGCTCATGCAGCGCGGCCCGCCCCGACCGCGGCCGAGCTCGAAGCCGGGGATGGTCAGCACCTCGACCCCGTCGTCGCGCAGGCGCTGGTTGGTGTCGACGTTGCGCTCGTAGGCGATCACCACCCCGGGGGAGACAGCGAGCAGGTTGTTGCCGTCGTCCCACTGCTCCCGGGCCGCCAGCATCTCGTTGCCGCCGGTCTCGAAGGTGCGGATCCGGGGCACGCCGAGGACCCGGGCCAGGGTCGCAAACAGCTCCCCACCGGCCTCGACGTGCAGGTGGCGGCCGTTGCCGCGGGTGACCACGAACGGGCGCATCTGCTGGCGCAGCCCCGGGTAGACCACGAACGCGTCGTGGTCGACCTGGGTGAGGACGGTGTCCAGGTGCATGTAGGCGCGCACCCTGGGCAGCTCGACCGCGATCACCGTCTCGAGCGCGCCGGCGTCGAACATGCTGTGGGCCAGCGCCTCGATGCCCTGGGCGGTGGTGCGCTCGCCCATGCCGACGAGCAGGGCGCCGTTGCCGATGACGAGCAGGTCGCCGCCTTCCACCACGGCCGGGTAGTGGTCCAGGCCGTCGGCGCCGTACCAGACTGAGAAGTCAGCGCCAGCGAACATCGGGTGGTGGCGGTAGACGGTCTCGAGGTGCATGGTCTCCCGCCGGCGGGCCGGGAACGCCATCGGGTTGATCGACACTCCCCCGTACATCCACGCCGAGGTGTCGCGCATGAACATCTGGTTGGGCAGCGGGGGCAGCACGAAGGTGGTGGGGTGGAAGCTGGCCCCGACCAGCCCCTCGGGGGCGAAGGGGAGGTCCTCGGGGATGACCCCGCCGATGAGGTAGCGGACCAGCTCGGCCGGGCGCAGCGACTCGAACCACTCCCGCAGCTCCGCGCACAGGCCCTTGCCGAACACGTCCGCGGTGACCACCCGGTCGAGCAGCTCCTTGCGGGCCGGCTCGAGCGCCATGCAGTCGGCCAGCAGGTCGGACAGCTCGTGCACGTCCACGCCCCGGCCCCGGAGCACGTCGGCGAACGCGTCGTGCTCGGCCTGGGCCCGCTCGACCCACATGATCTCGTCGAACAGCAGCTCGTCGACGTTGGACGGGGTCAGGCGCTGCAGCTCGAGGTCTGGCTTGTGGAGCAGCACCCTGCGGAGCAGGCCGATCTCCGATTCGACGCCGAACTGTCTCATCTTGTACGCCCCCGCTGTCGACCCACGCTGGCCAGGGCAAGGCTACCAGCCCGCGGCGACGCCAGGGCTTGACAGCCGGACCTGCCGGGCGCACAACTCAGGCAGCCGACCAAGGGAGGACGCCATGGCCAGGCACCTCATCGTGGCCCACCAGACCGCGGCCAGCCCGGAGCTGGCCGAGCGGGTCGAGGCGATCGCCGCGGGCGACCCCGACGCCGAGTTCACCCTGCTGGTGCCGGCCACGCCAACCAGCCACCTGCTCCACAACTGGGAGGAGGGCGAGGCGCGCCAGCTCGCCGCCCGCCGCGGCCGGGAGGCGGCCGCGCTGCTGGCCCGCGCCGGCGTGACCGTGACCGCCACGATCGTCGGCAGCCACTCGCCGCTCGAGGCAGTCGGCGACGAGCTGCAGGCCCGCCCCGGGTACGCGGGCATCGTGCTGTCGACCTTCCCGCCCGGCGTGTCCCGCTGGCTCAAGGGCGACCTGGTCGGCCAGCTCCGCCGCCGCTACCGCCTGCCCGTGGAGCACGTGGTGGCGGCACCGAGCCAGGCGCCGACCAGGCAGTAGTCCTGGCTGGTTAGGGCTCGCCGCCCAGGAACCTGGCCAGGTCGAGTCCCGCTTGCCTCGGTGTGCCGGCGCTGGAACGGCCAAGTTCCTGGCCCGCAGGCCCTTAGCCCGGCTCGAGGCTGCGGCAGCGGGCGGCGCCGTTGATGGGGCGGGAGGCGGTGGTGCCGACCGCCAGCAGGTCCAGGGTCTCGCCCGGCTGGATGTCCTCGTGCACGCTCACGCTGGCGGTGCCGACCCGCTCCC
>DASYUT010000068.1 GCA_036000965.1 Actinomycetes bacterium | reverse complement strand
CAACCAAGACAGGTGCTTCGTCCACGTCGAGCAGCTGCTCACCCTCACCCTCGCTGTCTGCCGGTGGACACTCAATGCGTGGAGCGGTCGTGGGCCGCGAGCCGTTCGGCCTGGTCCGGTCGCGTGTCCTTGGCCTGGGAGGCGTCGTTGCATCTGGTCAGTCTGCGGCGTGCTGAAGTCGCGGCGGCGGTCCGGGATCAGATCGCCAAGGCGAGTTCGCTGACCGCCGTCTCGTCCACGCGCCAGCGGTTCCCGACGGCGTGCCGGCAGGGCCGAGCGGCCTCAGCCAGCAGCGGCGTGAAGCGCTGGACCAGCGGTAGAGAGTGGTGTGGTCGACTTCGACGACCCCGCGTTCGGCGAGCAGTTCTTCGATGTCGCGGTAGGAGATCGTGAAGCGCAGATACCAGCGGACCGCCAGCACAATGACCTCCGGCGGGAAGCAGAAGCCGGCGAAGGCGGAGCGGGTGAGAGGCGAGGGGCGAAGGCGTCGAGGTCGCATCGCGGTAGTCTGCCTGCTCGAGCCCGATCACAGCAGCTGCAACAGCGCGGCCGCCGTCACCGTGGCGGCGCTGCTGGCCGCCGGGGCCGTCCTGGCCACCAGGCCGGCGGGGCCGAGGGCGGCCCCGGCGCATGCCGCCACGGGCCCGGGCGGCGGGACGGCAGCGGCCTCCCGTCCCGGCCCGGGCGCCGGCTGGGTGACCGTCGAGAACCGGCGCCGCGGCACGGGCGGTTGGCGGATCGGCCATTTGGGGGCCCGCGACGCGATCGAGGGGTGGGCCGACCACGTGAGCGCGGCCCAGGGCGAGCGGGTGCGGCTCTACGTCTCGACCACCGCCGCTCGGTTCCGGGTCGAGGCCTACCGGATGGGCTGGTACGGCGGGCTGGGCGCCCGGCTGGTCTGGCGGTCCCCCCGCCTGCCCGGTCGCCGCCAGCCACCACCGGTCCGGACGCCGGGGACGAATCTGGTCGCCACCGTGTGGCCGTCGTCGCTCTCGTTCACCGTCGGCGCGGGATGGCCGCCCGGCGACTACCTGCTGAAGCTGGTCGCGGCGAGCGGGCAGCGCTTCGTGCCGCTGACCGTGCGCGACGACGCCAGCCATGCGGCCCTCGTGGTGCAGAACGACGTCACCACCTGGCAGGCGTACAACCTGTGGGGCGGCTACAACCTCTACCGCGGCCCCGGCGGATCGGTCGCGACCCGCTCGAGGGTCGTCTCCTTCGACCGGCCCTACGACGAGGCCGGCGAGGGCGCCGGCGACTTCCTCGGCGACGAGTACCCCCTGGTCCGGCTGGTCGAGTCGCTCGGCCTGGACGTCACCTACTGGACCGACGTCGACCTCCACGAGCACCCCGAGCGGTTGCTCGCCCACCGCGCCCTGGTGTCCCTCGGCCATGACGAGTACTGGTCGACCAGGATGCGGCGTGGCGCCGAGGCGGCCCGCGACCTCGGCGTCAACCTCGCCTTCTTCGGCGCCAACGCTGTCTTCCGCCACATCCGCCTGCAGGCCTCCCGGACCGGCGCGGACCGGGAGGAGGTCAACTACAAGCCCTGGTCGGCGAGGGACGACCCGGCCTGGCGGAACGACCCGGCCGAAGTCACCACCGACTGGCGCGAGCCGCCGCTGAACGACCCCGAGAGCCGCCTGCTTGGCGACCTCTACGAGTGCAACCCGGTCGACGCGGCCGGCGTGGTCGTCGAGCCCTCGGCCTGGCTGCTCGCCGGGGCCAGGGTGCGGGCCGGCACGGTCCTGCCCGGCCTCGTCGGGCCCGAGTACGACCGGGTCCAGGCCCTGGCGCCGCGCCCGCCAGGGGTCGTGTTGCTGCTGCACTCTCCGGTCCGCTGCCGCGGGCGGCCCAGCTTCGCCGACGTGACCTGGTACACGGCGCCGAGCGGTGCCGGCGTGTTCGACGCCGGCACCAGCTCCTGGGTCTGCCAGCTCGACCGGGCCTGCGCTGGCGGCCGCCGCTCGCCGACCACGGCGCTGGTGGTTCGCGCCGTCACCGTCAACGTGCTGCGGGCGATCACGGCCGGGCCAGCGGGCCGGCTGCACCCGTCCCGGTCCAACCTGGCCCGCTTCCGCATCCACCCGAGCGGTCTCTAGGTCTCACGCTGCTCTCACCGGCGGGAGGGAAGGATATTCGGCCATGCCGCCGATCCCAGCCCGCCGTCACGGCCAACGACTGGCCGCGGGACTGGCCGCGCTCGCCCTGCTGGCCGGCTGCAGTCACGGCGGCAGGGCGCCGGCAACGGCCGCGCCGAGCTCGACCAGGGCGACCAGCACCATCCCGCCCAGGCCGGCGGTCTTCCCGCTCACCGGGCTGCCGGTCGGCGGCGCGACCGCAGCGGCCGCCAGGCCGGCCCCCACCGGCAGGCCCTGGACCGCCGGCCCACTCGCCACGGCGGGCGGTCGCGGTCGACGGCAAGACCCTGCGCGGCAGCGGCCACCACCCCATCCCGCAGGTCCACCTGCTCGCCGCGATGGACCACACCACCCGTGCCGTGCTGGCCCAGACCGACGTCGACGGCACGACCAACGAGATCACCCGGTTCCGGCCGCTGCTGGACCGCCTGGACCTCACCGGCACCGTGATCACCGCCGACGCACTCCACACCCAACGCGAGCACGCCGACTGGCTGATCATCGCCAAGCACGCCGCCTACCTGCTGGTCGTGAAGCGCAACCAGCCCAGCCTCTAGCAGCAGCTACGACGCCTGCCCTGGCCAGACATCCCCGCCCAGTACCGCACCCGCGACCGCGGCCACGGCCGCGTGGAGCTCCGCTGCCTGCAGGTGGCCACCGTCGCGGGCCTGGACTTCCCCCACGCCACCCAGGCGCTGCGCCTCACCCGCCGGGTCCGGTCCCTACGGAGCCGGCGCTGGCGCACCGTGACGGTGTGCGGTCACCAGCCTGACCGCCGCGGAAGGCCGCCCCGCCCGCCTGGCCGACTGGATCCGGGGGCACAGGGCATCGAGGCGCTGCACCACCTCCGCAATACACCTTCGCCGAGGACGCCTGCCGGGTCCGCACCGGCCACGCCCCGCGGACCATGGTCAGCCTCCGCTGCTCGGCATCACCAGCCCATCAACCAGACATGCCCGCACGTTGCCGAGACCCTGACGAGGGGGATACGGGCGGTGGCAAGCCGTATCCCCCAGCGCCGGAGGGCACCGGCGTACCCGGGCGACGCCAGACCAGGCCCACGCGCCAAGCTGAAGGCTAGCGCGCGCGCAGGATCTCGTAGATCGCGCCGTTGGAGACCGAGACGACGAACAGGTTGCCGTTCGGTCCCGTCTGGATGTCGGTCGTGACGCCGAAATCCCGTCCGATGAGCAGGCTCTCGCTCTCGGTCAGGTCGTTCTTGGCGTTGTTGTCAGCGACCCGGTCCTCCAGGCGGGGGTCGTCGACGGCGATCTGCCTCCGGTTGCCGGTCAGGTTGAAGTGGAACAGGTACCCGCCGACGGTGAGCGGCGTCGCCGCCCCGACGAACAGGTCGCCCTCGAACTGCGCGCCCAGGCCGCGCCCCTTGACGAAGCCGACCGCGGCGGCTGGCACCGCCCACTTCCAGGCGAACTCCGGGTCGCTGTAGTGGGAGCCCGGGAGCACGAACAGGCGCGACAGGGCCTGCGCGGGCGTGTCGGCGATGTTGGTCGGCGGCCAGCGCAGCTGCTGGAGGTTCTGCGCGCCGAAGGTCGTCTCGATCTGCTTGTACTGGGACAGCCGCGAGACCGGCCCCATCACCTGCACCCAACCCCCGTTCGTGCCGGGCTCGACGAGGTTGAGCTCGTCGAAGGAGTCGTCGCCGTTCTGCTGGTCCCACAGCTTCCCGGAGATGGGGTCGAAGGCCATCCCGAAGCTGTTGCGCACGCCGTAGGCGAAGATCTTCTGGATGTTGGCGCCGACCTCGCCGCCGCGGGAGGCGCCCGCGGCGAAGAAGGGGTTGTCGGACGGCGCCGAGCCGTCGTCGTTCAGGCGCAGCACCACCCCGGTCAGGTGCGCGTCGTCCGGCTCGGGCCCGCCGAACTGGTCGTCGGCGGTCGGGGGCGTCGGTCCTGCGGCGAGGTTCTGCAGCTGGCCGCGGCGGCCGTTGTCCCCGAAGATCACGTAGAGCTTGCGGTCGGGCCCGAAGGCGAGCACGCCGCCGTCGTGGTTGCCGCGCGGGGGCTGGGCCTGGTCCCCCTGGTTGGGCGGCTGGGGCGCCCCGTCGTTCTGGAACGAGCGCAGCATGAGCAGGTTGCGGTCGAACGTCAGGGTGGAGTTGTTCCAGACGAACCGGTCGACCCGGTTGCCGAGCAGTGGCACCTGCAGGATGTCGCTGGTGTCCGGTCCGGACATGTTGGCGTCCAGGCACCGCTGCTCGTCCGGGAAGAACGAATCGGCCGGCAGCGCCGTGCTGCGGCAGCTCCAGTACAGGTAGACGCCAGGGTTGGCAGGGAAGTCGGGGTGCAGCGCGATCCCCAGCAGGCCGCGCTCGGAGGCGAAGTTGACCGACAGGTCGAGCACGACGCCCTGGACGACGCCGCCTGTCACGCGGAGCACCTTCCCGGTGTTCTTCTCGAGCACCAGCAGGTCGCTGGGCCCGAGAAAGGCGATGCTGGTCGGCGTCGTGAGGCCCGAGACGACCGTCCTGACCGTGAGGCTCGGATCGAGCATGGTCGGGCCGGCCGGCGCCGCTTGGGCGCCCGCCTGGACGGGCGTGCCTACCAGCACCGCGCCCATGAGGACCACGGCGGCAACGGCCAGCGAAGCCCTGAGCTTCATCGCTTCCCTCCTGCTGTGTCCTGCGGCGGTTCGTGCTAGCGCCGCGGGGTGGCGCGAAAGACTGCCGTGCGGAGACCGTTCGGGGCACTGGGATCTGCCAAGTCGGCGATGAACGCCAGCTCCCGGGCGTCGTTGAGGCCTTCCTCACAGAAGCGCAGACCTGTAACTGTCGCACCGTCCAGCTTGTCGCCGGTTTCGATCACGCGGTCCTGGACGACGCGGGGACCCACGAAGATGCCGGTAGTCGGGGGGAAATCATCGAGGTTGGCGAGGAAGGCGACGTCGCCGTTGTCGTTGATCGACGCAGGCCTGAAGCCGAAGGAGCCGAACGGCCCCGCGCTGTCGGCAACGGTCGTCAGCGGGCCCCCGCTGCCGGTCACGATCGCGGTGACGAACTGCCCGGTCGCGTCGGTGAATGACCGGTAGAAGGCTGCGGTTCCCCCGTCGTTGAACATCGGCTTCTCGACGAAGGCGTTGGGGTCAGGTGCCGCGATCGTCCTGAACGTGCCCGCCCTTCCCGCGAAGATCCCTGAGTCGAAGTTTGGCTGGATCGTCTCGTCGAAGGCGATGTCGCCGAGGTTGTTGAGGGACGGGCGGGAGTCATTGCCGCCAAACCGCACTGGCCGTCCGTCGAGGGAGGCGTCGGCCGAATTGAGGTAGTGCGTGATGACCTTGCCTCCGGAGCCCGAGAAGAGCCCTTCGGCGAAGTTGTCGAGCTCTCCCTTGAACACAACCTCGCCGCTGTTGTTGACGGAGGTATCGAAGCCGAAGAAATTGAACCCCTTCGTCGTCGTGGCGATGGTGGTCAGTTTCTTGCCGTCCCCCCGCAAGATGGCTTCCTCGAGGCCCGGCGCCAGGTTCGCCGCGAACGAGACGTCACCAAGGTCGTTCATCGATGGATTGTTGCCCAGGAAGCCGAACTTGGCCCGGTCCGGGTCTTCGGCGATGGTCGTCAGCGTTCCGTTTGCGTTCGCCCGGTAGATGCCGTCGAACGAATTGAGCCCGTCGGGTGACGTACGCCCCGCTCTGAACGCGACGTCTCCTCGGTTGTTGAGCGAAGAACACGCAAAGCTATTCGGATTGAAATTGTCCCGGACGCTGTCCGCTACTTTGGTGAAGGTGTACGCCGCCGCGTGAGCTGTCGCGGCCGACCCCAGCACCAACGCCAGCGCCACCAACGGAACGAACGTTCTACGGACGCCACGGGTCATGCGACCTCCTCCCGTCTGAGCTCACCCACGGACCGCCTCCCCCGGCAGGCAGGTTGGCAGCGTTGGCGGAGGCACCGCCGGCCGTGAGCCTTCGACGCTTGTAGTACGGATCCGGCGCCGCTGCGGATTCACCCGATCGCCGGGCACGCTGCCGGTCGACCCCCAGGGCCTCGGCATAGTGCGGGCTTGTCTGGCTGGTGACGGTCGGGTGAGTGGGTCGGGCTGGATGTAGAACAGGCACGGCTCCCGGCGATCCTGTGGGTTGTCGAAGCCCATGACCCTCCGGACCGCCGTGCCTGCCTTTTCATCATCCCCCATTCCTGCCGCTGCCCACCGGCGGGACGCGCCTGCCGCGCTGGCACCCGAGCAGTACCGTGACCTGCTCGACTACCTGGTCCAGATCCCCGACCTTCGGCACCGGCGCGGCCGACGGCACACGCTGGGCGCGGTGCTGGCCGTGGCCGTGGCCGCGGTGGTGGCCGGCGCCAGCTCCCTGGCCGCGATCGGTGAGTGGGCCAGCGACGCGCCCTGCCAGGTGTTGGCGGCGCTCGGGGTGCGCCGCGACCCCCTGACCGGCGCCTGGCGGCCACCCGGCGAGGCCACCGTGCGCCGCGTGCTGGCCCGCATCGACGCCGACGCGCTGGACCGTGCCATCGGTGCCTGGCTGGCTGCCCGGCCGCCACCCCGACCGGCGAACCCGCCACCGCCGGCCCGCTCGCCGCGCCGGGCGGTCGCCATCGACGGCAAGACCCTGCGCGGCAGCGGCCACCACGGCCACGGGCAGGTGCACCTGCTGGCGGTCATGGACCACACCACCCGCGCGATCCTGGGGCAGACCGATGTCGACCCCACCACCAACGAGATCGCCCGGTTCCGGCCGCTGCTGGACCGTCTGGACCTTACCGACACCGTGGTCACCGCCGACGCGCTCCACACCCAACGCGAGCACGCCGACTGGCTGGTCACCGAAAAGGAGGCAGCCTACGTCCTGATCGTGAAGGCCAACCAGCCCACCCTGCACCAGCAGCTGCGACGCCTGCCATGGCGCGAGATCCCCGTCGCCGACCACACCCGCGACCGCGGCCACGGCCGCGTCGAGACCCGCCGGCTCCAGGTCACCACCGTCCCAGCTGCCGGCCTCGACTCCCCCACGCCACCCAGGCGATCCGCAGCACCCGCCGGGTCCGGCCGCTTGCCGGTCGGCGCTGGCGCACCGTGACCGTGTACGCGGTCACCAGCCGCACCGCCGCCCAGGCCAGCCCCGCCCGCCTGGCCGACTGGATCCGCGGGCATTGGGGCATCGAGGCGCTGCACCACCTCCGCGACACCACCTTCGCCGAGGACGCCTCCCAGATCCGCACCGGCGCCACCCCACGGGCCATGGCCAGCCTGCGCAACCCCAGCCAGCGGCATCCTGCGCGCCCACGGCGACCGCAACCTCGCCGCCGCGCTGCGCCGCAACGCCCGCGACGCCACCCGACTCCTGCCCCTGCTGGGCATCACAAGCCCCTGAAACCCGACACGCCAGCACTTTTTGCCGAGGCCCTGGCCGGCCAGCACCTGCTGACGGCGTTGTGGGGGAAGCCGCACCGGCGTGACCACACTGCTATCCCGGGGTGGTTGACTGCGCCATGCATCTTCGACGGTGGGTGGTCGCGGGCGTGGCGACGGTCGTGGTCGCCGGCGGGGCGGCGGTCTACCTGTGGCGCGCGCAGGCCCCGGCGCACGTCCGCCCCGGGAACACCGTCTCCCTTCGAGACGGGCAGGTCACGTTCCGGGCGCCCAAGGGGTGGCGGCGCGAGGCCTGCCCCAGCTGCAGCAGCGGTTGCGTGTCCTTCCGCCCGCCGGGCGGAGCCGCGGGCGATCTCGGCGACGCCGTCACGGTGATTGTCGCGACGCCGGACCCGCACGCCCCGGAAGGTGACATCTCGCGGCTGCTCCTCGATCCCGCGTTCAGCGCGGGAGGCCGCGCCAGGTACTTCACCGTCGACGGCGTGCGGTTCGTGCAGATACACATGGACGCGGTCACCTCGCCGGTCGCGCAGCCGCCCAGCACCCAGGTGCTGGGCGTGCTACCCAACAACGACGACGTCAGGGTGGGCTGTTGGGAGCAGGCCGAGCCCGACCTCGTCCGGGCCGGCTGCCAGGTCGTCATCGACTCGCTGCACGTCCGCGCGTAGGACTGGCACCCGCCCGCGGGGTCCGGACCGCTCACACCAGCCCGCGCCGGGCGGCCTCGGCACCGGCCTGGAACCGGCTCGACGCGTCCAGCCGGGTGAGCAGCGCGGAAATGCGCCGCCGCGCGGTGCGCATGCTGACGCCATGATCGCGGGGAGCCGTGCCTGCTCCACATCTACCCGGCCCACTCACCCGACCATCACCAACTAGACAAGCCCGCACTTTGCCGAGGCCCTGCCTCCCCCACTTCGCCGGCTGAGCAGCGCCGATGGCTCCGCGGCTGGCCGCTGCGCGGACCTACCGGATTCCTGGCGCCACTCCGCCGCATCCCAGCGGTCGCCTACCGAGATGGCGGCCTGGATTTGGAACCAATTCCAACCGACCCAGCTCACTGTACGCGATTGGTCCACAGTTGGCTGTCAAACACAGAGAGGCCGCAAGACGCACGGACGAGAAAAGACGACTGCATAATCGTCTCTGCGCCACGCGGCCTCTGCGGTAGCTGCAACCGCGCGTCAGGCGACCGATGGACTGAGTCCGTACCGCTCTTGCATCTCTGGGTCGCTCGGGTCGATCTCCCGCTTGCCCCGCTCCCGCAGGCGCTGGTTGATCGCGCTCAGGTTGTCGCGCACCAGCTCCTTCTCTGCCGCGGTGATGCGCCCCCGGTGGGGCTCACCAGCGTGCTCGAGCGTGGCGTAGTTGACCTTCTGCGGCTGGCCGTCCGCGCCGGCCGCCTCGGCCCTGCGTGGACGCCCCCGGCGTCTGGGTGCCGGCGCTTGCGTCGCGCGGGCCTGGTGGGCTTCGGCGATGGCCCGCAGCAAGATCGCCTGCATGTCCTGGCTCGGCGCCAGCGTGTTGAACTGCTCGAGGGTCAGGGTGAGGTGTTGTCCCGACCGCTCGCCCGGTGGGATGTACTCCACTTGCACGTATTGTGTGCTCTCGGGCAGTTCACCGAGCTCGTCTGGGAGGAGTTCCAGCCTGATCGGCCCTTCGGCGAAGGCAGGATGTTGGCGCACGATGAGCTGACCGAACTCCTCGGCTTCGCCCATGCGGCCGGAAAGATCCGACACGTGAACCAGCTTTACCGCCATTGGAGGGCTCCTTCCGGAAAGAATGGCTGGGAGAAAGTGTAGACCCGTCGACGCAAACACAAGCGGCGCCCGGAAACCTCCCGGGGCTGGATTGGTAGGCCGTGAGCCTCCGAACCGTTCCTGGGCCAGCGACCCCGGCAGGCCGCCGGCCCACGCGAGCACGTCCACTCGGGGGTTGTGAACTCGCGGCTCTTTTCGTCCAGCACGTGCTCCGGATGCTCCCCTTGTCGGTCGGCATAGTGCAGAAGCCTGGTACCGACGCGGGCCTGTGCCGATGGTGCGCTCCCCTGCGCGGACCGCCACCAGCCGGCCACGCTGTCCGCTGTCCGCCAGGCTTCGCAGCAGCGCGCCGCACCGTCCGACTAGGTGTCCGCACTGCGCCGCGGTGTCCACTCGGACAGGGGTGCGGTGTCCACTCGGACAGGTGTCCGGTGCCTGCTGCTGGCCGTCCATGTCCGGCTGTCTGCCGCCGGTCCGATGGCCAGCCGTGCGGGCCGCGCACCGACGTCCCGGGCGCTGGTCGGCGGCTCGATGGCGTCGTAGGTGGCAGGAGGGAGGGTCGAGTGGAGCGGGAAGCGGCCCTGCGGCGGCTGGTGGTGTTGCGCACAACGCTGCTGGGCTTCGCCAAGTGCGCGGAGTCCTACCAGCGGCTCCTACCTGCCGGAGCCGGGATCGCCGGCTGCCCGCGAGATTGGCGGGGCAGGTCCGCTCAAAGACGCCGCGAGGGTCGCGCGGACCGCGTCCCTGGCCGACTTGGCCATGTCGACGGGAAGTTCGTCGCCCTGCGCGGGTTCGAGTGATCGATCCGGTGCGGAGGTGACCGCGACGACGGCGGGGAAGGACCCGCGCAGGTCATGAGATCTGGATCTGCTGCTCGTCGATGCCGGAGAAGGAATTGCCTCCCGCTGCAACGAACGCGAAGGTGAGGCTCTGGGCGCTCCCGGGTTGGAACAGCGCCTGGGACGTCTGAACCCTGACAGTGAAGGTGTGGCGCTGGCCATCGCAGGTCGGCACGTAGATGCCGTTGCCCGATGCCTGTCCCTGCGAGACGTTCACGTACGACTGCTGCCCGGTCGCGCCCACGGGGCACGCGGCCGTGACGTCGAGCAGCACCGCTTCGCCTCCGCCCTCGAGCAGCGCAGTGTCCGCGAGGTCGACCAAGACGGTCGGCTCGACCCGGACGAGCTGCGAGTCCTGGGCCTGCTCGGTCCGCCCACGCTGGATGCGCACGGACGCGGTGGCCTGCGCCTGCCCGAGCTGGAACGGGGCATCGGAGGAGTGCATGGTGACGGTGAATGCCTGGAACAGCCCGGTGCAGGTCAGGGGGAACGACGCTTGTCCCGACGCCTGCGGCTGCGACACGGTGACGAGCGCTTGCAGCACGGTCCACCGCTCCGGGCACCTGGCGAGCAGGCTGATACCGACCGACTGCCCGTCAGGAGCGAGCCCTGCGGCCGATCCGAGCTCTACGTTCAGGCGTGTCGGCACCGGGGGGCCGGCCTTGGCTGGCAGGGTGCCGCCGGCCAGGAGAAGAGCGACCATGGCGGCGAGAGCGAACGCGCGGACGCGTTGCGAGCTGATGCTGCGGTCCATCTGCGACCACCTCCCTGTGAAGGGACGAGGAGTTGGTCTCCCTTGAAGCATGCGTTCTTGGGCCGGGGACCCGAGGAGGCCTTGGGCCGGGGACCCGAGGAGGCCCCTTTGGAGGTAGTACGTGGGCCACCGCCAAGGGGATTGCGCCGCTCGTGCGGCGAAGGCCGGCCGCTCGTTCTCGGTGACACGCACGACCGAGACGTTGTGGACGGCGACCGGGATGGTCGCGCCCCCACCAGAAGCCACCGGGGACTCACCAGGAGCCGCCGCCACCACCACCGCCGCCGCCCGAGGAGCCGCCGCCGCCGCCCGAGGAGCCACCCCGCCACCGCCCGAGGAGCCACCCTCTCCGAAGCCGCTCGATCCCGAGACCGCCGCCGGCGGTGCGGTGAGGGTCGCTGCTGAGGACGACGCGAAGCGATGGATGCGGGCGGGGAAGCTGTCCCGTGAGTAGGGCTCGCGGCCCCCGTAAGGCCGGGCAGGCGCAGCCTCCGCTGGTGGGTCGCGGTTCCAGGAGTTACCCTCGCACTGGAGGACATGGGAGATGGGAGATGGGAGAAGGACTATGGCAGAAGCGGGTACGGTCCAGTCGCTCATCGCACCGCGCCGCTACATCCAAGGCCGTGGCGTGCTCGCCTCCATCGGCAAGCACGTGGCCGAGATCGGCCGGCAGCCACTGCTGATCGCCGACGAGAACGTGTGGAAGCTGGCCGGTGACACGCTCTCGTCGTCGTTCCAGGAGGCGGGCGTGGACTTCAAGCGGGAGGTCTTCGGGGGGGTGTGCTCCCACCGGGAGATCGACCGCATCACCGAGGTGGCCCGGGCGGCCGGCGCCGACGTGGTGGTGGGCGTCGGCGGCGGCACGACGCTCGACACCGCAAAGGCGGTCGGCCATCAGGCCGGCGTCGCTTGGGCCACGGTGCCCACGGTGGCCTCGACCGACGCGCCCACCAGCGCCCTGTCGGTCGTCTACACCGACGACGGCGTGTTCGAGGAGTACGTGTTCTTCCCCCACAACCCCGACCTCGTGCTGGTCGACACAGAGGTCGCGGCCAACGCGCCCTTCCGGTTTCTGGTCTCGGGGATGGGCGACGCGCTGGCGACCTGGATCGAGGCCCGCGCGACCGCCGAGGCGCGCCAGTCGACAATGGCGGGCGGGCTGCCGACCATGGCCGGGCTGGCCCTGGCCAAGCTGTGCTGGGACACCCTGATCGACTACGGCTTCTCGGCCCGGCAGGCTGCGCAGCAGCACGTCGTCACGCCAGCCCTCGAGAAGGTCGTGGAGGCCAACACGCTGCTCTCCGGGCTCGGCTTCGAGAGCGGCGGGCTGGCGGCCGCGCACGCGATCCACAACGGCCTGACCGCGCTCCCCCAAACACACCATTTCATGCATGGGGAGAAGGTCAACTTCGGCACCCTGACCCAGTTTGCCCTCGAGGACCGGCCCACCCGCGAGTTCAACGAGTTCGTCTCGTTCTGCATGAGCGTCGGCCTGCCGACCACCCTCGCCGACCTGGGTCTGGGAGAGGTAAGCAGGGAGGAGCTGCTGACGGTGGCCAAGGCCGCGACCGCCCCGGGCGAGACCATCCACAACATGCCGTTCTCGGTCACGCCCGGGATGGTGGTCGACGCGATGGTCGCTGCCGATTCGTACACGCGCGCCTACCAGCAGCAGTCGGGCCAGCAAGCAGTGGCAAGCCCCCACTAACCCCAATGCCGATAACTTAGGTTTGCTTGTCTGGTCTGGTGCATTCTCCACATTGCGGGGAGGTGGGGTGCCACGGGCCGGGCAGGTCAAGCCGCCGGTCCAGGAGCGGCTGTCGGATCGGGATCGGGGTGCTGACCAGGATGTTCCCGCCGGACCTGCGGAGGGGCCGCGTGGTCAAGTTCAGCGGCACTTCTTCACTCCTCACCCGCGGAAGGCGGCGCGGGATCACACCGGGAAAGCGGCTTGAGCACACAAGGGTGACCGGTCGACAGGGTGTTCGATTGGGTAGTTCGTTAGTCCGCCTGGGTAGTTCGTTAGTTGGTCTGTCGTAGCGATGCCAGTGCAGGATGGTCGAGCGGCGCAGGGGATGCGCCGAGGAGGAACTATTCATGCACAGGACGAGCCAGGTTACGACCGGCATCCTTGTCGCGGCCTACATTGGGTTTGCGATATTGGTTTCTACGACCGCCGCCTCCGCGCACCCTGACGCGCAGGAGCCGGTCGAGACCGTCGCGCTCTTCGACGCCGACGCGCTGGAGACGCCCGAGAGTATCGCGATCGACAACCACAACAACAAGTACATCAGCCTTGCGCTGACGGGCGAGATCCGGAAGATCGCCCCTGACGGCACGCAGTCGACCTTTGCCGAGCTGCCCCTGGGCGCGCCGCCGCTCACATTCTGCGGCTCCTTCTTCGCCGGGCTCACGGGGATCACCCTCGATGAGCATGGCAACCTGTATGCAAACCTTGCGTCGTGTGATCCGGACAGCCGCGGGGCATGGAAGCTCCCGCGCGAGGGGGAGCCGGAGCGCATCGCGGCCCTCCCGCTGGAGGCGCTGCCCAACGGGATCGTGCATCACCGCGGCTATGTGTACGCCGCCGACTCCGCGCTGGGCGTGATCTGGCGGGTGTCCGACGAGGGCGGGACGGCGGCGGTCTGGGCGAGCGGCGAGGAGCTCGCGGTGGAAGGCGTCGGGTTGCCGGGGCCGAACGGGCTGAAGCTGTTCGAGGGCGAGATGTACGTCTCGAACCCGTCCCAGAGCACGATCGTCGCCATCAAGATGGCACCGGACGGCAGCGCCGGCGCCTCCAGGGTCCACGCGAGCGGCGTGTTCTGCGACGACTTTGCGTTTGACGTGCACGGCAGCCTGTACTGTGGCACCGACCCGTTCAACACGCTGCTGCGGATCGCGCCCGACGGGTCGGTCGAGACCCTGCTCGCGGACATCGATGGCCTGGATGGCCCGACCGCCGCCGCGTTCGGTCACCAAGGCGACAGGTTCAAGCTGTACGTGACCAACGCGGCGTTCCCGTTCTTCCCCGAGCCCCCGCCGCGGCGGCCGAGCTTGATGCGGGTGGCGCTCGACGTCCCCGGGTTCCCGTAAGGGAGTGTCCCCTCCGTCCGATCCGTCTGTGACCACGGACCATGTACGAACGAGCACCCTGACCTGCAACCAGGGTTGCTCCGTATCAGACGACCGCTTCGCGGCTCCTCTTCATGCAGGGGCGCCAACACTACTTCGCATGTGAGGGCTTACGGCCAAGAGGATGTCATGGCACAGATGGAGTCGCAGGTCACCGCGCTTCGGGACGCGGGTGGGCGCGTGGGTCTTCCGCGGATGGCGCCTCACCGGCGGCAGCGGCGGCAGCTCCAGCCACCGTCCGAGACGCGGCCGGAGCTGCAGGCGGCCGTGGCGGGCGGGGTGGTCACCCTCGACCAGCTCATCGAGGCACGGCGGCTCGGCCGGGCGGGAGCCGACGCGCGCGACCGAGCCGCCTACAGCTACTACTGGCCGCTGCTGCTCGACCTCTACCAGCAGGCCAACGGCAGGCTGGTCGAGCACTTTTTCACCAAGCAGATCGACGCCGCCGCGGTCCTGACCGACCGGGCCGAGCTGCGCATGACGTACCCGGCCGAGAAGGTCGTCGCGGTGCAGCCGGAATTCGAGGAGGCGCTCTGGCGGTCGGCGGCGATGGTCAGGCAGGCCAAGGAGCTACTCGACGGCCGCGCCCGCATGATCCTGCTGCGCTCGCTGCACTCACTGCTCGTCTACCTGCTCGGCGTGCTGGACTCGCTCGAGCCGGTCCTTGACTCGGAGGAGCGCAAGCACCGGATCCAGGCGGCCCTAAGATGCGCCGAGCAGGAACTCGACCGCAACCAGGCGTATCTCGACCAGGCCACCCTGGCCGCCGCCCAGAAGCGCTACCTACTCGGCATGCCCCTTGGGGTCCTCGTGGTCGCCGGACTCGTGCTTCTTATCGGCCGCATGCAGGTCAAGGACGTGGACGTACGGACCGCTCTGATCATCCTGGTTGCCGGCGGGGTCGGCGCGGTGGTAAGCGTCATGGCCCGCATGACCCGCGGCGACCTCACGATCGACTCCGACGCCAGCCGGCTGATCATCTGGTTCGGAGGATTCTTCCGGCCGATCCTCGGCGCGATCCTCGCCCTGGCCCTGTACGCGCTGATCCTGGCGGCGCTGGTGCCGATCGCCAAACCCGAGTCCGGCGACCAGCTCGCCTTCTACGGCGGCATTGCGTTCCTGGCTGGGTTCAGCGAGCGGTGGGCGCAGGACATGCTCGTTCGCACCACCCGCGGGATCGGCACGGAGACGCCAAGGACCAGGTCAATCGTGCCGTCAAGCCGGCACCGGCAGCGCGCCGACCCCGATCCTGACTGATCGTCCGGCGTGCCCTTGTGAGCGGGCAGCCTGGCCGTGGCCGCCGCGACCCTGGCCGCCGCGGCCGCCTTCTCGCCGCTGCGCCGCCGGGTCCAGGACCTGGTCGACCGGCGCTTCAACCGCCGCTATGACGCCGCCCGCACCGTCGAGGCGTTCGCCGCGCGCCTGCGCGAGCAGGTCGACGTCGAACCGACGGGTCGAGCTTGGCTACTTCCCCAGGTCGACGCCGGTCGACCGATGAGTTCCCGCCACTCCCGCCGTTCTATGGGCAGCCGCATAAGGTGAACCCAGGAACGGGACGCGAGAAAGACTTCGACTCAAGGAAGGCGCACATGGCCACGGTGATTGCGAAGATGTCGATGTCGCTGGACGGCTTCGTCGCCGATCCCTCCGACCAGGTGGGACCGCTGTTCGACTGGTACGGCAACGGTGAGGTCGAGGTCCCGACCGCCGTCCCTGAGAGGTGGACCTTTCGAACGTCGGTCGCACTGGAGGGTCCTCGGGTCATCGAGGGGACCGGTGTGACTCACCTGTCCTACCGCGTGAAGTCCCGCTGAACGGTTCAGACGGCGGGATCTGGTCGAGGAAGGCGGCCAGGCGGTCGGAGTACCGGGACCACTTCAAGCTGTCACAGCCACCTGTTCCTCAGGGGCTGGCGAGACTGGTGGCTGCCAGACGAGCGTCGATCTGCCCCCGGCTACAAGGTTCCTCCTACGCCGCCGCATGATCCCTGCCGGTGTGGCCGACCAGGCGGACCGGCGCATGCGATTTTCGACCCGGCTCGCGGAGCGCTGGCGAGGTGGGTTACTGGCAGGTGGGTGCTAGGCTCCATCAACCTGGGCACATCCGGACGAACCGTGGCGGTTCTCGGTGAGAGGGCGGAGGTCAGTCATGAGACGTCGCGTGCTGTTGCTGGTGGGGATCCCGGTCCTGCTGAGCCTGCTCACCCTCGGGCCTGCCAGCGCCGAGCCCGACGGCGGCCAGCCGCCCATGGGGGGCCGGCCCCTCTACCTTGCCCTTGGCGACTCGGTCGCGGCCGGGGTGGGGGCGTCGGACCGGGCGGTGACCGGCTACGTGCCCCGCCTGTACGACCTGCTCCGCGAGGAGCCGTCCTGCCAGCCCTTGGGCAGCCCGGGCTGCCGCAGCCTGGTGCTGCGCAACCTCGCCGTGGGCGGCGCCACCTCGACCACGCTGCTGGCCGGCCAGCTCCCCGCCGCGGTGGCCGAGCTGCGCGCCCGGAACGGGGACCAGAACCCGCGAAACGACGTCGAGGTGGTCACCATCGACATCGGCGGCAACGACGTGTTCGGTGTCGTGCCGTCGTGCACAGCCGGCCCAACCCCCCAGTGCCTCGCGTTGGTCCAGGCCCGACTGACGACCTTCGCGACCAACTTTACCCAGATCCTGGGCGCGCTACGGGCCGCAGCCGGTCCGGGCACCGTGATCGTCGCGATGACGTACTACAACCCGCTGGCCAGCTGCGACCTGGCTGCGCTGGCGCCGCTGGCCGATGTCGTGCTCGAGGGTGGTCCGGGCTTCGACGGGCGGCTGAACGACCTGATCCGCAGGATCTCGGCCGCCAACGGCGTCGCGGTGGCCGAGACCTACGGCAAGCTCGGTCCGGCCGACCTGGTCGGTGGGAGCGACTGCCTGCATCCCAACGACTCCGGCCATCAGATCATCGCCGAGGCGTTCGCGAAGGCGCTGGCTGAGGCGCAGGCGCCATAGGGCGGGCGCGGGCCTGCGGGGGCTGTCGCGAGGAGCACTGCCACACCACTCGAGCCGACCCACGCGTGAGCAGCCGACGCGCCGACGGTCGAAGCGCAGTTCGCCGTCGTCAACCCGTCGGGCGGAGCAACTTCCAGCCCGACTGCCACGGCCAGCCGTTGCGGGGGACAGGCCGCCACCCGGTACGATCTCACACCCACCGGGAGCGGCAGCGAGCCCGGTCGGCAGGTGACGGCGGTGTCGACGCTGCGTAAGCTTGGGCCATGGTCGTGACCGCTCGTGCCGAGCACGTCGGCAGCCTCCTGCGACCGCCCTACCTGCTGGAGGCCCGCCAGGCGCATGCCACCGGCACCCTCGACGCGGC
>DASYUT010000067.1 GCA_036000965.1 Actinomycetes bacterium | reverse complement strand
CGCGGGGCGCCAGGCCACGACGTGGGGCCATCGGACAAACGGGGACGAATCGCGACGTTGCCGGGGCCCTGGGTGGATACCCAGGCGCGAGCGGCCCTGGGCCGGCCCCCCGCCCAGGGCCGCTCGCCACCAGCAGGGGCTCGTGACGGGCGACCGCTGTCCTCGTCGAGTGGGATGAGCTCGAAGTAGGCTGTAAGGACAACTGCCGACTCGGATCAGTCGAAGTAGCCCCTGCGGGGACGCCGTGCGGGCGTGAAGAACTGGCTCATGTCAGGCGAAGTCAGTCTGTTTCCGGTCAGTGAACGTATCTGGCGGTGTGGGCGAGGGCGATGAACTCGTCGCCCCGACACAGGAGGGTGGCTGACCGCGCTCAGATGGCGCTGGGCTCGGGGGCGACCGACTTTGACGCGCCTGGGAGCATGTAGTCGTTGACGAAGCCGGAGACCACGTCGACGTCGGCCCGCTGGCAGGTCTGCAGGCGCTGCCAGGCGGTGAGCGCGACCCCGTCGGTGGCAAGGCCCGAGTAGGGTGCGAGCACGAACTTCTGCCCCTTCAGGCCCTCGGCGAGCTTGGTCAGCGTCTCCAGCTGGTTTTCGGGCAGGTTCTTGTACTGGATCACCACGTAGCCGTGCTCGAGGTTGTGGACGATCGCCCGCTCGTCCTGCTGGTCTTTGTAGACCCCGCGCGGCAGCGGGGTGGCCAGGTGGTCGCCGGAGGTGGGCGGGTTGGAGTTCCAGTTCCCCGGCTGCTTGTCGGGGCTGATGTGGTTCCTCCCGGCCTGGGTGAGCTGCTGCACCTCGTTGCAGCCGGCCGCCTGCCTGGCGGCGGTGAGCGTGGCGGCGTCGGGCCTGGTGAGCTGGACGCTGCGGTCCCTGCCCTGCCAGACGATGATGCCGACCAGGGCGACGACCACGGCCAGGACCCCGGCGGTCCAGGCCAGCGTCCGCTGGCGGCGGCGCCGCTCGGCCTCGCGCCGGGCCGCCGCGCCCTTGACCAGCTTCCCCCTGGAAGCCTGCTTGGCGGCGGCCTGCTTGGCGGCGGCCTGCTTGGCAGCGCCCCCCTGCTTGGCAGCCCCCGCCTGCCCGCCTTGCTTCCTGGCCCCGCCCTGGGGACTGCCCTTTGGCGCCTGGGTCGGCTTCTTCGTCTTCCGCTGATCAACCATGAACGTCGGTCTCCGCTGCGTCGGCGCCGGTTGCGTCGATTCTATGCAGCTCTATGCAGCCGGCGGAAGCTTGCGCGTGCCCGCCGCCCCGTCTGCCCGGTCCGAGTTCCTGCGCCGGGGCGGTGTAGGTCCGCCCGCCCAGGATATCTGCGCCGCAGGTCGCGATGCTGGGGCGGCCGACGGAACCGATGGGCGGAGGCACACCATGACCGGGATGGCCGGGTGGAGCCAGCCGCGAGTGACCGTCAGCGCCGCAGCAGGACCTCGGCCGGGTCCACGGGCGGGGCGGGTGCGGGCACGCCGGCCCGGTCGGGGTGGCCGGCGGCCACGGTCCCGAGCGCCAGCCAGCCGGCCGGCAGGCCGAGCGCGCTGGCGGCCGCTTCCCGGCTGGACCGGCTCGACGCGGTGAAGGCGCCGGCGAGTCCCTGAGCGTGCAGGCCGAGCAGCAGCGTCCGGACCGCGCCGCCCGCAGCCAGCAGCTCGCCGGCGTCCGCCTCGGCCGCCCGTGGGGCGGCAGGCCCGTCCGGCAGGCCCAGGCAGGGCACGAGCAGCACCGGCGCCTCGCCCCCGCCGGGTCGGTCCGGTGGGCGCTCGACGGCCAGGCAGCGCTCGCGGGCGGCAGGCGAAGCGGCGTGCACGACCCGGAACGGGCGGGCGCCGCGCGGGAAGGGCGTCGCGGCCGCGGCGAGCACGGCCCGCTCGATCGCGGCCGGGTCGACCGGGTCGGGCAGCAGGCGCGCGGGCGGGCCGCCCGCGACGAACGCCAGGAGGTCCTCGGGCCCTGAGGCGGTGCGGAACAGGTCGGCCGAGGCCGGGCGGACGAGGTCCCGGGCCCGGCCGTGGCCTGCCGGCCTCGGCACGCCCCGCAGCAAGGCCGCCGGGGTCCGGGTCACCTTCCCCTTCACCAGGTCGGCGGCGGCGGCGACCTCGTCGGCCACGGCCATCTCGGTCACCTCCAGGAGGCGGCCGTCGCCGTCCGGCCGCCCGCGGTAATCCTCGATCGCGCCCATTCCGGCCAGGCCGACCGCGACGTCGGCGTGGCCGGCACGCCAGGGCCGGCCGAGCGTGTCGGTGACCACCACGGCCACGTCGGCGCCGGTGGCGGCGACCAGCGCGGCCCGCAGCCTGGCAGCCGACGCATCGGGGTCCGCGGGCAGCAGCACCAGCACGTCGCCGCCGGTGTTGGAGGCGTCCACGAGCGCGTTGGCACCCACCAGGCCGTGCCTGGTCTCGGCGATCACCATGGAGCCGCGCCTGGCCACGACCCGGACGGTCTCGGCCGCGACCGTCTCGGCGCGGACCCGGTCCCGCTCGGCCGGGTCGGCGGGCAGCGGCACGGTGCGGCCCTCTGCCTTGGCGACCACCTTCGACGTGACCGCGACGACGTCGCCGTCCTCGAGCCGCTCGCCGGACGCGTCCAGACCGTCGAGCAGTAGCCGGGCCAGGTCGTCGCCCGGGCGGACCTCGGGCAGCCCACGCAGGGGCACGACCACCAGCGCCCGGCCCGGGGCGGTAGGGTCCGCCCCAGGCGCCCGGCCCGGCGCGGTAGGGTCCGCCCCAGGCGCCCGGCCCGGGGCGGAAGGGTCCGCCCGGGGCGGCCGGCCCGCGACCGCGCCGCCGGCGGGCAGCCGGGTGGTGCCGCCGTCGCCGGTCACAGCAGGCTCAGGGCCGTCTTGGCCAGGGCGGCGGCGTCGTCGGGGGTGTGCATGACGGTCTGGGCGACGGCGGCCTGGAGGCCGAGGGCGGTGACGTCCGCCGCCTGCTCGGCGTCGACCTGGTCGAGCACGAAGGCGTCGGCCAGGTCGGCGTAGAGGCCGGCGACGCCCCGGGCCGACACCTCCACGCCCCAGGCTGGCAGCAGCTTGTCGGCCATGCCGCGGACCGGCGCCCCCCCGACGATCGGGCTGACCGCGACCTTCCGGCAGGGGGCGGCCTGGACCGCCTCGAGGAGGCCTGGCACGGCAAGGATCGGGGCGACCGACACGACCGGGTTGGACGGGCAGACCACGATGCCGTCGGCGGCCGCGACCGCGTCGAGCACCCCGGGCGCGGGCCGGGCATGCTCAACGCCTGAGAAGCGGACCCGGCGCACCGGGTCGGCCGCCTGGCGGGCGACCCAGTACTCCTGGAAGCCGAGGTCCTCTGGACCGTCGGGGCCCTCGACCTCGACCCGGGTCTCGACCCGGTCGTCGCTCATAGGGACCAGGCGCACGGGTACGCCGAGCCGGCGGCACAGCTCGAGGGTGACCTGGCTGAGCGAGGCCCCCTCGGCGAGCAGGCGGGTGCGGAGCAGGTGGGTCGCGATGTCGGCGTCGCCCAGGGAGAACCAGCCGGGCTCGCCCAGACGGACAAGTGCGTCGTGCACCTGCCAGGTCTCGCCGGCCAGGCCCCAGCCCCGCTCGTCGTCGGACAGGCCGGCCAGCGTGTACATGACCGAGTCGAGGTCGGGGGAGACGGCGAGCCCGTGCAGACGCAGGTCGTCGCCGGTGTTGCCGACGACGGTGATCGCCTCGGGAGGGTGGCTCCGGACCAGGCCGCGCAGGAACCTGGCGGCGCCGACGCCGCCCGCGAGCGCGACGAGCATGGGCGTTCCTCGCAGGAGAGCTGGACGGGGCGGCCCAAGGATACGCGCTGGCACGCGGTCCGAGCCGGCGAGCCCGATGCTGGACGGCTCGAGGCTGGTAGCCGGGGCCGAACCCGTCGGTGTCCAGGGCCGAGGCTGGGCTCGGCGCCCGGGGCCGAACCCGCCCGTGCCCAGGGCCGAGGCTGGGCTCGGTGCCCAGGGCCGAGGCTGGGCTACCTGGCCTCGGCGTCCTCGGGCGCCGCGGCGAGATCCTCGGGGTCGACCGGCTGCCCGGCGGCGAGCAGGCACTTGGCCCACTGCCGGCGCTTGGCGGGCGTTGCCGGGCGCTCCCCGCAGTTGCTCGCGGACGCCTCCCTCGCTCCCACGGTGGTGCTCGACGCCACCTGCGCGGCGCCGGCGGCGACCGTGGTGGTGGTGATGCCGGTGACCAGCGCGGGCAGCAGCGCGCCACTGGTCGAGCTGGTGGGCGGTGCACTCGTCGTGGCCGGGGTGACCTGGCCGGACGCGCCACCCTGCTGCTCCTGCCTCAGCTTGGCGCTCACCAGGGCCTCCTTGGCGGCCTCGATCGCCTGCTGGGCCGCTGGGGAGGTGGTCGGGATCTCCCGGGAGACGGAGGCGAGCTGGACGATCTGGTCGTTGGTCACCTCGGCGAGGTCCTGCCTGAGCGCGACCCCCCGGCCGGAGTCCCCCTCCCGCAGGGAGGCTTCGTCCACGGCCTTGCCGGCGGCGTCGACCGCGTTCTGGAGAGCGGTGATCGCGTCGGGGACCCGGCCGACCGCCTTGCGCCGGACCAGGCCGGCCAGCTCGGCGGCGCGGACGTCGGCGATGCGCAGGTGCTCCCGCGCGCTGCCAGCGGGCGACCAGACGAGCGCGGCCAGGCGGACCTGCTCGACCGAGCGTTTCAGCGGGTAGAGCGGGTGACCAGGCAGCGAGCTGGCCGACACCATCGTCGCCGGGACCAGCGCCAGCGCGGCGGCCAGGGCGACCATGGTCACGCGGCGGCGAAGCCGGGAGCGGGGCCGCCCGACCGGCAGGGGCACCGGCTGGGCCGGGATCTCGGTGCCGATCCGCCGGCCCGACCCGTTCAGGGATGATCCGGCCGGGGAGGACCCGCTATGGGAGGGCCCGCTGAGGGAGGACCCGGCCGAGGAGGACCCGGCCGGCGCGAACCTCGGGGCGCCGGTCACGCGGCTCAGGTGCTGGCGGGCGGCGCCAGGGTCGATCTGCACGGCGGACAGCTCGGCCCGGAGCGCCGCAGCGACCTCGACCAGTGGTGCGAGCTCCCCGCAGCGCCCAGTCCGCGACCCCTCCGGGGACGCGTCGAGCAGCGCGTCGAGCTCGTCGTCGAGGTCCCAGGACCGGCCCATCGTCACCCCTCCTCCCGCCTAGGAAGGCGACCAGGGGGTTCCGATGGATACGGGTCCTCGCTGACCTCGTCAGATCTACGGTCGCTACCTAAGTCCAGCAGCCGGGCGAGGCTGGCCAGCCCGCGGTGCTGCAGCGCCTTGACCGCGCCGGTGGTCTTGCCCAGGGTGGCGGCCACCTCCGGGGCGGTCAGGCCGGCCGCGATGCGCAGCAGCAGCACCTCGCGCTGGTCGTGGGAGAGCTCGTTGAGCGCGGCCATGACCCGGCTGCCCTCGAGGCGCTGCACGGCCAGCTCCTCGGGGTCGGGCGCGCCGGCCGCCATGGCCGCCTCGTCGCGCACGTCGTCGAGGTTCTCGGTGCGGGCCCTGGCCTCGCGGCGCCGGTGGTCGTACAGGTCGTGGCGGGCGATGCGGAACAGCCAGCCGCCCAGCGCCTCGACCGGGCCGTTGAAGCCGGGCAGGTCCTTGATGGCGTCGGCGAAGACGTTGCCGGTCAGGTCCTCGGCGGCGTGCTTGTCGCCCAGCGCGGCCACGAAGAAGCGGTACAGCCCGGGCGCGTAGGCGCGGTAGATGCGCGCGACGGCGTCTGGGTTGCGGCGCCTGGCCGCGACCAGGTCGGCCGCGGTCAGCTCGACACCGGCCACGGCCTGCTGGGAGGCGTCCTGCGCCCCCTTCGCGCCCTGTGAGCCCTGTGCCGGTCTGATACTGAACACCAATGCGCCTCGGCCTCCCGCGGTTCGGCGGCGTAGAGGCTATCCGATTGGCCTGGAAGAGGACGAGTCCGACGGGGCTCTCGCGGGTCACGGATTGGCGGCGAAGAAATACCAAACTTCTTGATTTTGCCTCTCAAGCTACCAGAGAATGTCACCGATGTAATTACGGCCATGGAGTTCCGCGACGGGTGCCCGCGCCCCGAACTGGCCGCCGTGCATCGATCAGGAGGCAGCGATGAGCCCACTCCTTCCAGTTGAGATCCAGCCCTGGTACGAGCGTGCTGCCTGCCTCGACAAGGACGCCGACTGCTTCTTCCCCGAGAAGGGCGGGTCGACCCGGGAGGCCAAGCGCATCTGCGCCACCTGCACGGTCCAGACCCAGTGCCTGCAGTACGCGCTGGCCAACGACGAGCGGTTCGGCATCTGGGGCGGCATGAGCGAGCGCGAGCGGCGCCGGCTCAAGCGGCTCGCGTCATAGGCACTTCTCGGCTTGTCTCCTCCGCACTTCTGCGTACCTCGACGCCCGCACGCTTGCCGGCATCCGGGCCGCGCACGGCTGCCCTGGCGGTGACGGCCCCGCCCGGGAGCCCGAGCGCGCCGAGGCGGGCGCCGGGCGGGCGCGCCACGCCCCGAGCGGCCTCCATGACGCGTCCCTGCGGCAACCGTGCCGGTCGGAGCGCCGGAACGGGCGCCCCAGCCGAATCCCCGCCAGCGCGCAGACCCGGGCGTGGCGGCGCCTCGCCGTGCCGGAAGGCCGCCGCGGCCGGGCCTGGCCAGGCCCTCGAAGCCCGGCTGCGGCGGCCTTCCGGCGTGCTAGCATGCGCCGCCGCCCGTGGGAATCAAGCTCGCCCGCGGGCGTTTCGCATGGTGTCAAAATACGCGGCTGAACCTCCGCGTCGAGGAGTCGGGCAGTGGCAGTGAGTCGACCAAGGGTCCTGGCAGCGGTCGTCGTCCACGACGGGCGGCCGTTCCTGCGGGACACCTTCCGTGGCTTGGCCGCCCAGACCCGGCCCATCGACGACGTGGTCATCGTCGACACCGGCTCGACCGACGGCAGCGCCGACTGGGCCCGGGCGCGGCTGGGCAACGACGCCGTCCTGGCCGTGCGCGGCCAGTTCGGCCGGGCCGTGATGTCGGTGCTGCGCGACGAGCGTGCGGCCGGGATGGACTGGCTGTGGCTGCTCCACGACGACTCCGCGCCCGAGCCCGACGCGCTCGAGCAGCTGCTGGCCGAGGCCGAGTCGAGGCCGAGCGCGAGCATCCTCGGCCCCAAGCTCGTGTCGTGGAACGACCCGCGCCGGCTGTCGGAGATCGGCTGGTCCATCGACCGCACCGGCCGGGGGGTCTCGCCCATCGAGGACGACGAGATCGACCAGGGGCAGCACGACCAGGTCCGCGACGTGTTCTTCGTGTCGACCGCGGGGATGCTGGTGCGCCGCAGCGCCCTCATGGCCGCCGGCGGCTTCGACGAGCGCATCTCGGCGTTCGGCGACGACCTCGACCTGTGCTGGCGGACCCACCTGGTCGGCGGGCGCGTGCTGGTGGTGCCCGCGGCGCGGGTCCGCCACTTCGCCGCCGCCGCCTCCCGCAGCCGCCGCACCAGGGCCGTGTCGCTGCCGCGCTACCTGACCGAGCGGCACACCACGATGGCGCTGCTGAAGGCGACCAGGCTCCGGCGGCTCCCGCTGGTGCTGCTGCTCGCCTTCGTGGGCGCGCTGGTCCGGGTGGCCGGGCTGGCCCTGACAGGGCGGCCCGGTGACGCCGCCCAGGTGCTGTGGGCGTGGGGGTGGAACGTCAAGGAGCTGCCGATCACCCTGGTCCACCGGCGGCGCATCCAGGGCAGGCGCAAGGTCGACGACAAGCTGCTGGCCGGCCTGCAGGCACCCGGCGGCCAGCGCCTGCGGTCGCTGCTGCGCGGCTGGCTCGACCTGCTCTACGGGGAGGTCGGCGAGCACGTCGCCCAGCCGACGTTCAAGGAAGAGGAGGACACGCCCAACCTCGGCGCCTCCGTCGGCCGGGTCCTCGCCCGCCACCCGGTCGGCTTCATGGTCGCCGCGTTCGCCGTGCTCATGGCCGTGTCGCTGCGCTCGCTGCTGATCGCCCCCGGCATCGGCGGCGGCTCCCTCGCCCTGTGGCCGTCCACCGCCCAGTCGCTGTTCGCCGAGTACCGGTCGGTGTTCCACTCGGGCGGCCTCGGCTCGACTGATCCGGCCTCGCCCTCCCTCGCCCTGCTCGGCGTCTTGTCGACCCTCACCCTCGGCAAGGCCCTGCTGGCAGAGAAGCTGCTGCTGTGGCTCGCGCTGCCGCTGGCCGCGGCGAGCTGCACGCGGGCGCTGCGGGTGCTCGTGGCCGAGCTGCCCGCCCGGGCGGTGGCCGGCCTGCTCTACGCCAGCTCGCCGCTTGCGATCGGCGCGCTCGCCCAGGGCCGCATCGGCGAGCTCGTCTTCCTGATCCTCGCCCCGCCCGCGCTCGCCCAGGTGCTGCTCGCGTTCCGCGCCGACCAGCCGCGCGAGCCGTGGCGCCCGGCCCTGCGGTTCGCGCTGCTGGCTGCGGTGTCGGTGGCGGTGTACCCGCCGGCCCTGGTCGTCCTCGGGCTGGTGGTGCTGCTGGCCGTCGGGCTCGCGGTGGCCAGGGCGCCCGGTGGCGGACCGGCGGGCCGTGCGGCCGGAACGGCCGGCACCCACCCGGTCAGCGGGCGCGGGTTCGCAGTCGGCCACGCGATGGGGCGCGGGTTCGCGGTCCGCCAGTCGATCTTCCTGGTCGCCGGCTTCGCCGTGGTGCTGCTGCTGCTCCTGCCCTGGAGCGGGCTGCTGTGGACCGGCTCGTCGCCGCTGGGCGCCGTCGACCGCGTGCTGGCCAGCCCCTCCATGCTCGACCTGCTGCAGCTCCGGCCTGGCGGCCCCGGGCTGCCGAGCTGGCTGGTCGGGCCCGTCTACCCGGCCCTGGCCCTGGCCGCGGTGCTGTTCGCCCCCGCCACCCGCCGCATGCAGGCGTTCTGGCTGGCGCTCGGGCTCACCGTGGCCGCTGCCCTGGCCGCCTGGCAGGCGTCCGGCCTGCCGCCGACGTTCACCGACTGGCCCGGTGGGGTGCTGGTGCTCGGGGCGGTGGCCTGGGCCGGCGCGGCCGGGCTTGCCCTGGCCGGGTTCGGTTCGATGCGCCTCAAGCTCGAGCTGAGCCCGCGGCGCGTCGCCGCCACCCTGCTCGCCCTGCTCGCCGTGGCCGGCGGCGTCCTGGTGCTCGCGCACGTGGCCCGCGGCGCGTGGTCGCCGCTGCGGCCGGTGCGCGAGCATGCCCTGCCGGCCACGGTCACCGGCACCCAGGCCCGTGTGCTGTGGCTGGCGGGCCGGCCCGACCACGGGGTCGACTTCGCTGTGACCGGCCCGGACGGCCGGACGCTGCTCGACTCGGGCAAGCCGGCGCCCGGGGCCGCCGCCGAGGCGCTGGCGACGCTGGTCACCGACATCGTGCAGGCCCGCACCCACCGGGTCGGGGCGATGCTGCAGATGTTCAACGTGGGGTACGTGGTGGTGCGGCCCGGTCCGGACGCCGACCGGCTCGCCGGCCTGGTCGGCCGGCAGCAGGACCTCACCCTGCGGCCCTCCCCGCAGGCCGCGATGTACCAGGGCCCGACCGTCTCCCCGGGCGGCTGGGTGATCCGCGGGCAGCCCCCGACCCGGATCCAGGAGGTGGTGACCGGCCCCGGGCTGGCCCCGCTGCGCGGCCCCGGGGCGCCCGCCTCGGTGACCGGCCCGGCTACGGTCGTGCTGCCCGTGCCGGCCAGCAGCACCTGGCGTGCCACGATGAGCGGCGCCCAGCTCCGGCCGACCGCCGTGCTCGGCTGGGAGCAGGGGTTCATCGTGCCGGCCGGGGTCAGCGGCTCGGTCCGCGTCGAGCAGCTCGGGCAGGACCGGCGCGACATGCTGCTGCTGATCGAGGGGCTCCTGGTGCTGGCCGCCGTGGCCACCATGCTCCGCCCGACCAGGGCGGCGCCGCCGGCCGCACCGATCACCCTGGACGACGCCACCACCGGCGACCTCCGCATCGCCGAGCTGACCAGGCAGGGGGCATCCCAGTGAGCGACGGCCGGGACCGTGGCCAGGGCGGGTGGGCCGACGAGAGGGGCCCTGGCCGCCCACCTGGACATCCCGGCTACCCGATCGACGACGACCTGTTCACGCCCGGCGGCCACGCCGAGAACGACCCCCCACCGGCCGGCCGGGTCGTACCCGGGCGCGCCGAGCGCAGCAGTGGCCCGGTACAGCCGGGCCGGGCGAACCGGAACTTGAGCCGCGTCACCGGGCGGCTCACCCGATCCAACCCGGTGCGTGGCACCCCTCCCCCTCCGGGTCCGCCGCCTCCTCCGTCACCGCGGCAGCGCGGCGCTCCTGTCCCCGGCCGGGACCCGGCCGCGCCGGCCTGGAGGCCAGCCGAGGACCCATCCGGCCCGCCGGAGCAGGCGCGCGGGGCCGACCCTGGCGCGCCTCAGGCGAGCCGGCCCGACCCCACGGTCCCGCCGGTCACGCCCGGACGGGCGTCCCGCCACGCCGCGCGCCAGGCCGGCTGGGGCCGGTCGGACCGCTCCGGCCGGGGTGCTCCTGACGGCGCGGGTCAGGGCTGGTCGGACGGCGCCCGCGGGGCTCGGGACCGCGCTGGCGGCACCGGTCGGGAGGCGCGCGGCGGTGCGCCCCCTCCGCAGGCGCCCGGGCGGACCAGGCCGCGGCCGGCCGTCGGGTCCCGCAAGGGCGTGTGGGCCCGCCTGGCCCTGGCCGCGGGCCTCGTGGCCGCCGCCGGCGCTCTCGTCGGCGTGGCCCAGGTCCTGCCGGCCGCCAAGACCCCGGCCCCCCCGGCCGCTGCGGCGCCCTACGCGGGCCGCTGGGTCTGCCCCACGCTGCCGCGGCTGGCCGGGACGGTGACCGTGACCAACGTTGGCGCGGCCCCGGCCAGGCTCCGCTCCGCCGCGAGCGCGGCGCAGGCCACGGTCGTAGGCGGCGGGCAGACCCGGCGCGGCGGCCCCACCACGGGCACCCTCGCGCCCGGCGGGACCAGGAAGCTCAGCCTCAAGCCGAGTGCCGACGCCGGCTTCGTCCAAGTGGAGGCGTTCGGAGCGCCGATCGCGGTCGCGGCCGGCGGGCAGCCGCCGTGCGCGCCCGGTCCGGGCGACCGCTGGTGGCTGCCCGGGCTGACCTCCAGCAACACCGCACGGGCCGACGTCGTGCTCGCCAATCCCGACTCGGTCGACGCGACGGTCGCCATCACCCCGCACCTGACCGAGGGCTCCATCCACCCGGTCGGCCTGCAGAACATCTTCGTGCGGGCCGGCACCGCCGTGGTCAAGACCATCGACGTGCCGGACGTGCAGACTCTGCCGTTCACCGCCGAGGTGGTGGCCACGTCCGGCCGCGTCGTGGCCGGCGCCCTGGTCACCAGCAGGGTCGGCAAGCAGACCAGGCAGACACTGGTACCCGGCCAGCCCTCGCTGCGGTCGTCGTGGGTGTTCACCGGCGGTCTCACCCCGACCGCCAACGACGTCGAGGCCCTGATCGCCAACCCCAACCAGGGCGAGCTCACCGTGGTGGCCGACGCCACCACCGACCAGGGCACGTTCAAGGCGCCCGGGTTCGACCTGCCGATCCCCGACGGCGCCATCGCGCAGATCCGCGTGCCGCTCAACCCGGGCAAGACCGGCGCCTTCTCGCTGCGGATCCGATCCAAGGACGGGGCCAAGTTCGTGGCCGCGCTCCGGTTCAACGTCGCGGGCGGGCGCGCGGGCGGCTACTTCGAGACCGGTGGGAGCCTCGACGACGCCAGGTGGCTGCTGCCCCAGGCGCCCGCCAGCCGCAAGCTCGTGTTCGCCAACGTCTCCGGGGAGCCAGTCACCGCCCAGCTCTCCCGCCTGGCCGCAGCGGGCGCGGCGGGCGGTGGCCCAGTCGGCTCGATCACCGTGGCACCAGGCAAGGTCGGCCTGCGGGCGGTCCCCGCCAACGTCCAGAGCCTGCTGATCGTGGCCTCCGGGCCGGGCCTGGTGGCCGCTCCGCTCGGTGGCGGCCAGGTCGTGCCCGGCTCCCAGGTCGGCGGCCTCCCGGTCGAGGGTCCGGTCCTCCCCGGCCCTGCCGCCGCGCCGTAAGGTCCATCGGTTGGGGGGCCGTGGGGAGCGTGCCATGGCTCTTACCAGCCGAGTTCGTCCAGCCGGTCGTCGTCGATGCCGAAGTAGTGGGCGACCTCGTGGATGACGACCTCGCGGACCAGCTCGGCCAGGTCGGCGTCGGAACGCGAGCGTGCCTCGACCGGGCGCCGGAAGATCACGATGCGGTCGGGCAGGACGCCCGAGTACCCCGCGCCGCGCTCCGGCAGCGGCACGCCCTGGTACAGGCCGAGCAGCAGGCCGCCGCCGGGCACCTCGTCGCCCCGGAAGGTCTCCTCGACCATGAACTCCACGTTGGCCAGCCGGTCCCGGAACTCGGCTGGCAGCGAGGCGACAGCCGACTCGACCAGCCGCATGAACACCCCGGTGCTGGTGCCGGGCGGCTGTACCTGGGGCAGCCCGAGCCGGGGCCGCGGCGCGCGGCGGGCGTGACGCTGGCGGGGCAGGGCAGCCTCCTCGCGATCAGGGACCGGTGACCACAGACGATAGCCGTCCCGCTGGCGGGCTGCGACGTGGCGGGCCGGAGCGGCACACCCGGTCTGGTAGGGTCCCGTACGGCGGTGCCCGCGGGGACTGGTAGGGGAGACCTGAACGTCGTCCGGGTGCCGCCCCCGCGGCCAAGGTGTCTAGTCCTGGCGGGCGGCACGGTCGCACCCCATCGAGCCATGCGCCAGCGTCCGGCCCCTGCCGAGTGATGGAAGCAGGCCGGCACGCCATGCCCGGCCGCCCGTCCTGGCAGCCCCGCGCAGCTCAACCGCCGAGGTCCCCGTATGCACTGCCCGACGTGCAGCTCGAACAGCCTGACCGCGATCAGGATCCGGCTCGCTCCCGACGAGGAGCACACCTTCGCCTCCTGCCACGCCTGCGAGTGGAAAGGCTGGTTCAAGGAGGGCAGCGCGGTCCCCCTCGAGCGTGTCCTGTCCCTGGCCTCCGAACGCCGCTTCTGACGCCCGCGCCTGTCTCCCGCCCCCAGAGGAAGACGTCGATGACGGCCGGCCGCTCCCGAGAGCGACCGGCCGTCGCGGCGTGGTAGATAGAATGCGCGTCTGCAGCCGCCGCCTCCCTCCACCCGGAGGCCGTTCCAAGGAGTCCCCGCCGTGCCCGCCGACCTCGACAAGGTGTTCAAGGCCTACGACGTGCGCGGCGTCTACCCCGACGAGCTGGACGAGGACCTGGCCCGCGCGGTCGGCCGTGCGTTCGTGACCCTGACCGGCGCGGAGTCGATCGCGGTCGGCTACGACATGCGCCCGTCGTCGGTGCCGATGGCCGACGCCCTGACCGACGGGGCGACCAGCCAGGGCGCCGACGTCGTCCGGGTCGGGCTCTGCTCCACCGACATGCTCTACTTCGTGTCGGGTGCCCTGGACGTGCCCGGGGTGATGCTCACCGCGTCGCACAACCCGGCCCGCTACAACGGCTTGAAGCTCTGCCGCGCGGGTGCCGTGCCGGTGGGGGAGGAGTCGGGTCTGCGGGACCTCGAGCGGATGGTGGCCGCAGGGGAGCCCGCCACCCAGGCCGACCGGCCGGGGACGGCGGCCGACGGCGAGGACCTGCTCGCCCGCTACGCCAAGCACGTCCGCGGGTTCGTGGACGAGGGCGCCCTGCGTCCCCTCAAGCTGGTGGTCGACGCGGGCAACGGCATGGCCGGCCATGTCCTGCCCGCCGTCTTCGACGGCCTGCCGTTCGAGCTCGACCCGATGTACTTCGAGCTGGACGGCAGCTTCCCCAACCACCCGGCCGACCCGATCAACCCAGCCAACCTCGCCGACCTGCGGGCGCGGGTGGTCGCCACCGGGGCCGACCTCGGGCTCGCGTTCGACGGCGACGCCGACCGGGTGTTCCTGGTCGACGATCAGGGCGGGGTGGTGCCCTCGAGCCTGGTCGTGGCGCTCGTGGCCCGCATGATGTGTGAGCGTGAGCGGGGCGCGACCGTGCTCTACAACATCATCTGCTCCCACGTCGTCCCCGAGACGGTCCGCGAGGCCGGCGGCAAGCCGGTGCGCACGAGGGTCGGCCACTCCTTCATCAAGAAGGTGATGGCCGACACCGGCGCCATCTTCGGCGGCGAGCACTCCGGCCACTACTACTTCCGCGACAACTACCGCGCCGACTCCGGGCTCATCGCCGCCCTGGTCACCCTCGAGGTGCTCTGCCGGGCCGGCAAGCCCCTGTCCGAGGTCCTCGCCCCGTACCGGAGGTACGCCGACTCCGGTGAGGTCAACCGCCGGGTCGAGGGCGACCCCAAGGCGGTCGTGGCCCGGGTCGCCGAGCGTTACCCGCCCGAGCGGCGCGACCTGACCGACGGCCTGACCATCGAGGGTGACGGCTGGTGGTTCAACCTCCGCCCGAGCAACACCGAGCCGCTGCTCCGCCTCAACGTGGAGGCGGCCACCGAGGCCGAGATGGAGCGGGTGCGGGAGGAGATCCTCGAGGCCGTCGGCGGCGAACCTGCCTAGCAGCACCAACCCGGCCCGGCCGGTCCATCCCGGCCGGGGCCATGTCGACAAGGAGCCAAGCCATGGCGATCGACAAGGACCTGCTCGCGATCCTCGCCTGCCCCAACTGCCGGGGCGAGGTCGACTACAAGGAGGCCGAGCAGGTCATCGAGTGCCGCGAGTGCCACTACCGCTACCCGGTCCGCGACGACATCCCCGTCATGCTGGTCGACGAGGCCGAGAAGCCGGAACCGGCCAAGTGACGCAGGCCGACCTCGACGACCCGGCCGCCCTGGCCGCGGCCGACCCGTGGGGCATGCTGGCCGCGGTCGCCGGGGCCGGTGCGCAGGCCCGGGCCGCTGGCGCCCTTGCCGAGCAGGCCGCGCTGGTCGGGCCGATGCCCGACACGGTCGTGGTCGCCGGCATGGGTGGCTCGGGGGTGGCCGGCGACGCGCTCGCCGCACTCGCCTTCGCCGAGTCGACCGCGCCGGTGGTGACCGTCAAGGGCGACCGCCTCCCCGCCTTCGTGGGGCCGGGCACGCTGCTGGTCGCGGTGTCGTACTCCGGCAACACCGACGAGACCCTGTCAGCGGTCGAGCAGGGGCTGAAGGCCGGCGCCCGGCTGGTCGCGGTCGCCTCCGGCGGTCGCCTGGCCGAGCTCGCCAAGGACCGCAGCGCCCCCTTGGTGCTCGTCGAGGGCGGCAGCCAGCCCAGGGCCGCCTTCTGGTCCCTGGTCGTGCCCGTGCTGTCCGCCGCCGAGGCGGCCGGGGTGCTCCGGCCGCTCCGGTCGCAGGTTGCCGCCGCCGCCGACGCGCTCGACGCCGAGGCGGCCGAGCTCGGTCCCGCGGTCCCGACCGCGGCCAACCCCGCCAAGCAGGCCGCCCTCCGCCTGGCCGGCAAGCTCCCGGTGGTGTGGGGGACAGGGCAGCTCGGCGTGGTCGCCGCGACCCGGTTCCGGACCCAGTGCAACGAGAACGCCAAGGTCTCGGTGGTCTCGGCCGCCGTGCCGGAGGCCGACCACAACGACGTGATGGGGCTCGAGCCCGGCCTCGGCCCCGGCCGCGAGCTGGTCCTGCTCCGCGACCCGCCCGGCGAGCACCAGCGCGACGGGCTGCGGCTGGCGGCCGTGCGCGAGGCGCTCGGGGCCGACCCGATCGTGCGCCAGTCCGGGGACGCCGTCCCGCTGGCCCGCCTGGCCCGCCTGGTCGCCTTCGCCGACTTCACCTCCACCTACCTCGGTATCGCCCGCGGCGTCGACCCGTCCACGATCGCCACCATCGACCGGGTGAAAGCGGCCCTGGCCGCCGGAGCGCGCGAGGTCAACTCGCCCGGAGCGGGCGGGGCCCCACCGCCTGGAGCGGGCGGCGCCCCACGGCTTGGAGCGGGCGGGGCAGTACGGCCTGGAGCGGGCGGGGCAGTACGGCCTGGAGCGGGCGGCGGCCCACCGCCTGGAGCAGGGGAGGCCCGGCGGGGCGAGGGGCTCGGGGCGCGGCCGTGAGCGGGCCCGCGGTCCCCGAGGCGGTCACCACCGCGGCCGGGTCACTCGCGTCGCGGCTGCCCGAGAAGCCGGCGGTGTCACTGGTGCTCGGGTCGGGCCTGGGCGACCTGGCCGAGGAGGTCGAGGGTGCGGTCGTCGTGCCCGCCGCCGAGGTACCAGGCATGCCGGTGCCCAGGGTGCCCGGGCATGCGGGCGCGCTGGTCGCGGGCCGGCTGGCCGGGGTCCCGGTGCTCGTCCAGGCCGGCAGGGTCCACACCTACGAGGGGTACTCCGCCGCCGAGGTCGCCTTCGCGACCCGGGTGGCCGCCGAGCTGGGCTGCCGTGCGCTAGTCGCCACCAACGCGGCCGGTGGCCTGAACCAGGACTTCAAGCCGGCCGACCTGATGGTCCTGACCGACCACATCAACTTCCTGTTCGACAACCCGCTGCGGGGCGAGCCGGCCTTCGTGGACCTGGCCGGCGCCTACGACGCGGCCCTGCGGGACGAGGCCCTGCGTCACGCGGCGGCGGCCAGCATCCCCGTCCACCAGGGCGTGTACCTGGCCGCTGCCGGACCCTCCTACGAGACCCCGGCCGAGATCGCCATGTTCCGGACCTGGGGCGCCGACGCGGTGGGCATGTCCACCGTGCCTGAGGTGATCGCCGCCCGCGCCCACGGGATGCGGGTGGCGGCTATCTCGGCGATCACCAACGTGCACCGGCCTGGCGGCACCCCGACCAGCCACGCCGAGGTCCTCGAGGTCGCCGCGCGCATCCGCCCCCGCTTCCGCGAGGTCGTGCTCTCCCTGCTCCCGGCCGCCGCTGCCTGACCGGGGCCGGCCGGCCATGGCACAGGTGCTGCTGGGGGCCGTGGGGAGCGACTTCCTGGTGGACCCGCCGGCCGGCACCGACAACGGCACAGGCGCTGTTGGGGGCGGCGCCGACAACGGCCCAGGCGCCGTTGGGGGAGCTGTGCGAGCACACGCCGGCGCGCGTAGTTGAGTCAAGGGGTGGCTGTCGGGCAGACTGAGCAGTCAACCAGCGGCACCAGCATGAGCGCCGGCGTGCCGTCGCATCTGCCCCCGAGGAGGATCCTTGCCCTACGACGTGACTGACATCGCCCTCGCCGACGAGGGCCGCCTGCGCATCGAGTGGGCCGACCGGCACATGCCGGTGCTGCGCGACATCCGCGCCCGCTTCGAGAAGGAGCAGCCGCTGACCGGCCTCAAGGTGGCGGCCTGCCTGCACGTGACCACCGAGACGGCGAACCTGATGCGGACGCTCAAGGCGGGTGGCGCCACCGTCGTCCTCTGTGCCTCCAACCCCCTGTCGACCCAGGACGACACGGCCGCCGGGCTGGTCAGGCACTACGGCATCGACGTGTTCGCCCGCCGCGGGGTGGACAACGCCGGCTACTACGCCCACCTCGAGGCGGCGCTCGACACCCGCCCGAACGTCACCATGGACGACGGCTGCGACCTGGTCACCCTGCTCCACACCAGGCGCAAGGACCAGCTCGGCGAGATCCGCGTGGGCACCGAGGAGACCACCACGGGCGTCATCCGCCTCCGCCAGATGGAGCGCGAGCGCGCCCTCGCCTACCCGATCATCGCGGTCAACGACACCCCGACCAAGCACCTGTTCGACAACCGCTACGGCACCGGCCAGTCGACCATCGACGGCATCCTTCGCGCGACCAACCTGCTGCTGGCCGGCACGACCTTCGTGGTCGCCGGGTTCGGCTACTGCGGCAAGGGCCTGGCCATGCGCGCCCGCGGCCTCGGGGCCAAGGTCGTGGTCACCGAGGTCGACCCGGTGCGCGCGCTCGAGGCGGCCATGGAGGGCTACCGGGTCGCCCCGATGGCCGAGGCGGCCCGCGAGGCCGACGTGGTCGTCACGGTCACCGGCGACCGCGACATCCTCCGCCGCGAGCACTTCGAGGTGATGCGGGACGGCGTGGTCATCGCCAACTCCGGCCACTTCGACGTCGAGATCGACAAGGTCGCCCTGCGCGAGCTGGCCGCCTCGGTGACCCGGGTGCGCGAGAACGTCGACGAGTTCCAGCTCCCCGACGGCCGCCGCATCAACCTGCTCGCCGAGGGCCGCCTGGTCAACCTGGGCGCCGCCGAGGGGCACCCGGCCGCGGTCATGGACATGTCCTTCGCCGACCAGGCCCTCTCGCTCGAGTGGCTGGCCCGCCAGGAGGAGCTCGAGGTCCGCGTCCACGACGTCCCGGCCGAGATCGACGCCGAGGTGGCCCGGGTCAAGCTGGCCACCATGGGCATCGAGATCGACACCCTGACCGACGTCCAGGTCGAGTACCTGCACTCCTGGACCGAAGGCACCTGATCAACCCCGGCACCACGCGGGCCCTCACCCTCCGGTGAGGGCCCGCTGCGTTGCGGCATGCAGGCTCGCTTCCGGTGACGCCGGCCCGGCCCCGGCCCCGCTCAGGCCGGCCCGGTCCCGGGTCAGGCCGGCCCGGTCCCGGGTCAGACCGGGACAGGCCGGCCCCGCCCCCGGTCAGGCCCAGTCGTCGGTCGAACGCTGCCGGGCGAGCCCGGCGGCCCAGAACTCGTCCATCCACGGCTCACCGTCCGGCGGTGCGCGGACGCCCAGCTGCCGCAGACCGGCGTTGATCGCCATCCCGCGGAACCCCGGCCCGGACGCCACCGCGAACCCCTTGCGGTGCTCGTCCGGGGTCCGGGTGCGCAGCGGCCCGAACCACACCTCCCGGTCCCGCCAGCCGATCGCCGCCTGGGCGCCGGACCCTGCGAAGAACTCGGCTTCGGCGTAGAGAACCGGCCCGCCCGCCGAGAGGCTGGCGGCCCAGCGCGCCACCTCGGGCGTGAGCTGGCGGAAGCCGGACAGCGGCCAGGCGTTCCCGGGGGCGCCCATGGCCCGGACCGCGGCCAGCACCGGCCCGGTGAGCGGGACGAGCGCGAGCCCGGCGTCGAGCCCGACGACCCTGGCGCCGGGCACGGCCGCCACCCCGGGGCGCAGGATCCCTGGCGCACCGATCAGGCCGGTCAGGTCGTATCCCATGCCCCGATCCTCCCGCCTGCCCGCCAGCTCGTCCAGGCGGTGTCCACAGGCCCGCGGGACGCATGCCCGGCCGGGTGGCCGAGGTGCCAGGTGACGGCCAGAGCCGCGCGGCCCGGTGAGGCTATGCCGGCGGGACGAAGCCGCCGGGCTCCGGCGCTGGCCGGGGGGCGGGCGATGGCTCCGGTAGCGGGGCGGGTGGCGGCCCGGGCGGGGGAGCCGGCGGCGGACCACCCGGCCTGGGACCGGGACCTTGAGACGGCCATGCCGCGGCACCCGGCAGGGGCGCGGTCGGCTGCCGCTCCGGCGTCGGCGGCCTGGGTGGCGGGAGCGCCGGGCCAGCGCCCGGCTGGCGCTGGGCCACGCTCGCGCGCTGGCGCTGCTGGTAGGCCGCGGCGACGCACCCGAGGAACACCTCGGGGGAGACCCCGGGCGGGGGCGGCGGTCGCAGGCGGCTCGCGAGCGGCCCGGCGAGCTGCTGGGCGAGCGCGACCCTGGGCGCGAGTGGGAGGCTCGGCGCCCGCAGCAGGAAGCTGCGCACCGTCTGGTACTCCTGGGTGGTGAGCCGGGTCACGTCGAGCGTGGCGGTGTAGGACTCGTAGCCGGGCGGCGGCGCGAAGCTGACCGGGACCGGGGCGGCCAGGCCGCTGCGCTCACGCAGGACCAGCGTGCCCGCGACCAGGTCGCCGAGCCGCTGGTTGTCCCGGGTGAACAGGATGAACACCACGGCGAAGAACCCGAGCCCGAGGAAGAAGTCGACCAGGCCGAGCAGGGCCCGGATGGCGGCGTGCCTGAACCTGACCGGCGCGCCCTCCCGGGTGACGACCCGCAGGCCGAGCGCGGCCTTGCCGGGCGTCCGCCCCCGCCACAGCGTCTCGAAGGCGATGAAGTAGCCGAAGAACCAGCTCGGCAGGAGCACCACCACGAGCGCGAGCCCGCTCCACTGGGGCAGGTCGGAGCCGGCCACGCTGCCGATCAGGGCGATCGCCAACAGGAGCAGGAACAGCCCGGCGGTGACGATCAGCTGGTCGAGGAAGTACGCGAGGATCCGCGAGCCGATGTTGGCGGTGCGGAACTCCAGGGCGACCGCCTCGGGGGTCACCATCCGGGTCGGCTCGACCTGCGCCATCTGTGTTCGCTTCCCCCTCCGGCGGTGTCGGGTCAGGCCGCGGCGGTGTCGGGTCAGGCTGCGGCGGTGTCGGGTCAGGCCGCGGTGCGTGCCGCGGCTCGCGCCGGGCGCGTGGACTCCGTGCGCACCGTACCGCCCCCGTCCACCTCCGCGCGACCGCCGCCTGCCGGTCTGGTCGATCCGCCGGGCCGGCCGCGGTGGACCGATGGGACGGCGGTCTGCGACGATGCCGGCGTTCGGACGAGGGAGGCCCGATGACCGTGGAGAACGCGCCAGCGCCCTACGAGCCGCTGCCGGAGGACTGGCAGCGGGCGCTCGTGATCGTCGCCCACCCCGACGACATCGAGTACGGCGGGGCGGCCGCTGTCGCCCGCTGGACCGCGCAGGGCAAGGAGGTGGCGTACTGCCTGGTCACCAGCGGCGAGGCAGGCATCGACGCGATGCCGCCCGACAAGGCCGGACCGGTCCGCGAGGCCGAGGAGCGTGAGTCGGCCCGGCTCGTCGGCGTGCACGCGGTGGAGTTCCTCGGCCACCCCGACGGGGTGGTCGAGTACGGCGTGCCGCTGCGCCGCGACCTCGCCCACGTCATCCGCCGGCACCGTCCCGAGATCGTGGTCACCGGGAACTTCCGCGACACCTGGGGCGGTGTCTTCCCCAACCAGGCCGACCACGTCGCGGTCGGGCGCGCGGCCCTCGACGCCGCCCGGGACGCCGGCAACCGCTGGGTGTTCTCCGACGGCGGCGCCGAGCCCTGGAACGGGGTGCGCGCGGTGTGGGTGGCCGGCTCGCCGCAGGCCGGGCACGCCGTCGACGTTGGCGGGACCTTCGCCGTCGGGATGGCGTCGCTCCGCGCCCACGAGGCCTACCTGGCGGGCCTTGGTGCGGACAGCCCCGACCCGGAGGAGTTCCTCGAGAGCTTCGCCCGCGCGGCCGGGACGAGGCTCGGCTGCAGGCTCGCGGTGCCGTTCGAGGTCATCCCGCTGCGGTTCTTCTAACGCCCGTCCGTGCCGGTGCGAGCGGTCGCTCCTCGGGCTGGCTCCACCGCGCCGGGTGGCGCCACCCGTAGAATCGGCCGGTGGACATCGACCGCTACATCGCCGTCAACGGGCCCGTCTGGGCCCGGCTGGCCGAGCTGACCGGCCGCGCCCAGCGCGGCGTGGGCCGGCTGCCCGCCGCCGAGCTCGACGAGCTGGTCCGCCTCTACCAGCGGGTCGCCAGCCACCTGTCCTACGCGCAGACCTACTACCGCGACCCCGCCCTCACCGCCAAGCTGAGCGGGCTGGTCGCCCGGTCGGCCGCGGTGGTCTACGGCAACCGGCCGCGCACCCTGCGCGTGCTCGGGCGCTTCTTCACCAGCACGTTCCCGGCCGCCGTGTGGCACCTGCGCCACTTCGTGCTCGCCGCGACCCTGCTCAGCCTGGTCCCGGCGCTCGCCATCGGCATCTGGATCAGCCGCTCGGCCGCCGCGGTCGAGGCGCTCGGCCCGCCCGCCGTGCGCGAGGCCTACGTCAACCGCGACTTCGAGGCCTACTACTCGTCCGAGCCGGCCGGCGCGTTCGCGTCCCAGGTGTTCAGCAACAACGTGCAGGTCGCGTTCGTCGCGTTCGCCCTGGGCGTCCTGTTCTGCGTCGGCACCGCCTACGTGCTGGTAAGCAACGGCGCCCAGCTCGGGCTGGTGGCCGGCCTGTTCGCGGCTGTGGGCCAGTCGCCCAAGTTCTGGGGCCTGGTCCTGCCCCACGGCCTGCTGGAGCTCACCAGCGTGTTCGTTGCCGGCGCCGCCGGCCTGCGGCTCGGCTGGACCCTGATCGACCCTGGCGACCGCGGTCGCGCGGCCGCGCTGGCCGAGGAGGGCAGGCGGGCGGTGGTGATCGTGCTCGGGCTCATCGTGGCCTTCGCCGTCGCCGGCGCGATCGAGGGCTTCGTCACCGGCCGGCCCTGGCCCACCTTCGCCCGGGTCGGCATCGGCGTGGTCGCAGAGGCCGCCTTCCTCGCCTACGTCGTCGTGCTCGGCCGGGCCGCCGCGGCCCGGGGGTTGACCGGGGCGCTCGGCGAGGAGGACGCCGGCTGGCTGTCACCCGGGGACCAGGCCGCGTCCGCCCGCGCCCGGCTCGCCCCTCAGAGCCGCCCGCCTGCGCCCGGCTCGCCCCTCAGCGCTGTCCGGCCCGGCCCTCAGCGCCAGTCCTCATAGCCGCCCGGTGCCCTTCAAGGGCCGCCCGGTGCCCTTCTCAAGGGCCTTCAAGGGCCGCCCCGGTGGCCCTCAGAGCCGCCCGGTGGCCTTGACCCGCAGGTAGGCGTCGGCCAGCTCGGGGGCGAGCCGCCCGGGCCGGTCGTCGACCACGACCGCGCCCAGGCCGCGCAGCCGCGCCACCGTCCGCCGCCGCTCGGCCAGGGCGGCGGTCGCCGCCGCCCTGCGGTAGGCAGCCCCCGCCTCGGCCGGGGTGGAGCGCGCCCAGGTGGCCACGTCGGGGTCGGCGACGCTGGCCACCACCACCAGGTGGTTGCGGGCGATCAGCGGGAGGGCGGGCAGCAGCGTCTCGCTCACCGCCTGCTCGGCCAGCTCGGTGAGCACCACCAGCATGGCCCGGCGCCGGAACCGGACCAGGGTCTCGGCGAAGGCGCCCCGGTAGTCGCTCTCGACCAGCTCCGGCTCGAGCGAGTACATCGCCTCGGTGACCCGGGAGAGCTGGTCGCGCGCATGGCCCGGGCTGACCACAGCCCGCACCTCCCGGTCGAAGGCGACCAGCCCGGCCCGGTCGCCCAGCCTGGTCGCGACCGCGGTCAGCATCATCACCGCGTCCATGGCGTGGTCCAGGCGGGGGACCCCCTCCACCCGCCCGGCCATGGTCCGGCCGGCGTCGAGCAGCAGCAGCACGGTCTGGTTCCGCTCGGCCCGGTAGGTGCGCACGATCGGCTTGCCGGCCCGGGCGGTGGCTGCCCAGTCGATGCGCCGGAACTCGTCGTCCACGCTGTACTCGCGCAGCGCGTCGAACTCGGTCCCGCCGCCCCGGCCCTGGGCAGAGCGCAGCCCGACCTCGAGGATGCGCGCCTTGTCGATGCGCAGCTCCGCCTCGTCCCGCGAGGTGAACGGCGGGTACACCCGCAGCGTGCCCGGCAGGCGGCGCCGGCTCTGGCGGGCGGCCAGCCCGAGCGGCCCCTCGACCCGGAGCACGACCTCGGTGGGGGTGAAGCGGCCCCGGCGCCGGGGCCGGATCGCGGTCGAGGCCGCCGCCCGCCCGTTGGCGGGCACGGTGAGCCGTGCCCGCCTGGTCGTGGCCGACAGCGACGGGGCGAGCTCGTCGGCCAGCCGGACGCGGACCGCCCGGCCCGCGCCCCGCCCGCGCCGGTTGGCGACCCGCCAGGTGACGCTGGCGTCGCCGCCGAGCGGCACGATGCCCGGCAGCTCGCGCTCGACGTCGAGGTCTGAGGGCCTGGCCGCGAGCAGCCAGTCGACCACCGCGGCGGCGAGCAGCGCGCCGTCGGCCACGACCAGGCCGAGCGGCGGCGGCAGGGGCAGGAGCAGTACGGCCACCGAGGCGATCGCGGCGGCCGCGGCCAGCCGCCAGGTCGGCACGGGCACGGCTACACCTCACCCGCCACGCCGCCGGACCTGGCCGGGCTGGCGGGTGCGCAGGCCTCGGGGACCGACGCGCCGCCGGGCCTGGCCCGGCCCCCGGGAGGGGTCGCCTCGCGGACCGGTGCGCCGCCGGGCCTGGCCGGGTCCCCTTGTGCGCACGCCTCCGGAACCGACGCGCCGCCGGGCCTGGCCCTGGCCCCCGGGTGCGCCCGCCCGCCGGCGGTCACCGGGGCACCGGGACCGAGGCGAGGATCCCGTCGAGCACCCCGTCGGCGGTCACGCCCTCCAGCTCGACCTCGGGCCGGAGCTGGACCCGGTGGCGGAGGGTGGGCTTGGCCATCGCCTTGACCTCGTCCGGGGTGACGTACTGCCTGCCGGCCAGCCAGGCCCACGCCTTGGCCGCGTGCAGGAGCATGGTCGCGCCTCGCGGCGACACCCCGAGCGCGAGCGACGGCGACTCCCTGGTCGCCCAGGCGATGGCCACGATGTAGGCCTGGACGCGGGGCTCGACCGGGACCCCGCCGACCTCCTTGCGGCCCTCGGCCAGGTCCTGGGCTCCGGCCACCGCCCGCACCCCGAGCGTGCCCAGGTCGTGCGGGTCCATGCCCGCGTCGTGTCGGGCCAGGACCTCCTGCTCCTGCTCGGGGCTCGGGTAGCCGACCACGAGCTTGAACAGGAACCGGTCGAGCTGGGCCTCGGGCAGCGGGTAGGTGCCTTCGTACTCGACCGGGTTCTGGGTGGCGACGACCAGGAACGGGTCGGGCAGCCGGTGGGCCTGCCCCTCGACCGAGACCTGGCGCTCCTCCATCGCCTCGAGCAGCGCCGCCTGCGTCTTCGGCGGGGTGCGGTTGATCTCGTCGGCCAGCAGCAGGTTGGTGAACGCCGGCCCCTGCCGGAACCGGAAGGAGCCGTCCCGCTGCTCGAAGATGACCTGCCCGGTGACGTCGGAGGGCATCAGGTCGGGGGTGAACTGGACCCGCTTGAAGTCCAGCGCGAGGGTCGCGGCCATGGTCTTCACCAGCAGGGTCTTGGCCACCCCGGGCACGCCCTCGAGCAGCACGTGGCCGCGCACCAGCAAGGCGGCGACCAGGCCGGACACGGCGCCGTCCTGGCCCACGACCGCCTTGGCGATCTCCTCGCGGACGCGCAGGACGGCTTCTCTAGCGGACACTGGTGACCTCCAGGCGGACTGCGTCGATGGCATGGGCGAGCGCGACGAGCTCGGCCTCGTCGCGGGGGGTGGCGGCGGTGAGCGCGGCGAGCACCCGTTCCCGGGGGACGCTGCTGCGGGCCGCGGCGGCGTCGGCGACCTGGTCGGGCGGGGCGGAGGCGGGCAGGCCGAGCCGCTCGGCCAGGGTCCGCCGCAGGTCGTCGGTGAGCAGGCCGGCCGCCTGGCCCCGGCCCTTGGCCCGCTGCAGCAGGTTGCCGACGGCCACGACCAGCTCGGCGCCCGGGATCTGCACGGGCTGGGGCTCGGTCACGGGCCGCCCCAGGCGGCGGGCCCGCCACAGCACCACCACCCCGAACGCGACCACGAGCTGCCACAGGGCGAGGTCGACGCGGGGCGCGATCAGGTCGGTGAGGCCCCTGGCCCCGCCGCCGGGCGGCGGCGGCTGCAGGACCGTGACCCGCGTCCCGGGGGCCGGGGCGAGCAGGCTCGCCGCCAGGACCGCGTTGTCGGCCTTGTCGATCTGCTGGTTGACCAGCGCGTCGGCCCCGCCCAGGCGGACGACGGTGCCCGACCCGAGCGGCTGGACGACCAGCCACGACCCCTTGCCGCGCGAGTAGCAGCCCTGGCTGCCGGAGGGCACCTCGAACACGGTGCCGGCCGCGGCGTTCACGCGGTGCGCGTCGCGGAGGGCGGGCAGGGCGCAGCCACGCTCGAGCTCGGGGTCGAGCAGGCCGATCGCGGTGCTGCCGACCGGCTCCAGCCTGGTGACCTCGGAGTCGGGGTCGGTCACGACCAGGGTCCCCCCGCGCCGCACCCAGGCGAGCAGGGCGTTCCGCCGCCCGGGGTCCAGGTCGTCGGCGAGCAGCAGCACAGTCCCACCGGGGCCGGTCGGCAGCTCGCTGGTGACCTCGACCCGGCCGCCGACCTCGCCGAGCACCTCGACCAGCGCCTTGGTGCCGAGCGGCCCAGGCGAGGCCGGGTCGAGCGGCGCGCCCTCGTCAGGCCTCCGCCCGCCGAGGTACACCGCCAGCAGCAGGCCAGCCACGATCGCCACCCACGGCAGCACCCGCCGCGCCCGCCTCATCGGCGCCCCTCCCGTGCCCGCCCGGCTCCGGGTGCGCCGTCCGGGTAGCTCGGCGCCTGCTCCTTCCGTGCCCGTCTGGTTCCGGGTGCGCTGGGGCGGGTGGCCAGGCGCCCCTCCCGTGCCCCTCCGGTTCCGGGTGCGCCCGCGCGCCTCACGTCGCCGCCTGCCGGAGGACGCGCTCGGCCAGGGCGCGGAGGCGGGACGCCTCGGGCGGCCCGGTCCGCTGCCCGCCGTACCAGGCGAGCTCGAACAGCTCGGTCGCGCTGGCGAAGTCGTCCGCGGCCGCGGGCACGTTGCGCCGGACCTCGCCCCGGTACTCCCCGGCGGTCCGCCCAGGGACCTCCTCGACCAGCCCTCGGCCGGCAAGGTCGGCCACGAGCGCGCGGTAGCGCGAGCGCACGGCCTGCCGCCACTCGCCGGAGCGCTCGTGCGCCTCGGCCTCGGCCCGCCAGTCGGCCGCCGACCGGCCGGTGGGGGTGCGCTGGGCGGCGGCCGCCTCCGGGTCGGAGGTCATGCCGCGCGAGAACCGGACCAGCAGCACGCCGATGCCGGCCAGGACCAGCAGCAAGATCCCGATGCCGATCAGCGACCCGGCGCCGCTGCCGCTCAGCGCGGCCACCAGCCGGCCGATCTGCTGGAGCACCCAGTCGATCACCAGGTCGGGCAGGGAGCGGCGCAACGCCCGGTACTCCGGCTGGGCGAGCACCTCGCGGACGGCCCGGCGCACCTCGTCGGGGTCCCGCGACGGGGCGGGCAGGTCGGCCCGGGCGGGGCCCGCAAGCAGCAGGCCGGCCGCAACCAGCAGCAGGCCGGCCGCAACGGCCAGCGCGGCCGCCGCGTGCCTAGAGCGCGGGGCCGGCGCCACGGTCGAGGTTGGCCGCCATCATCTGGAGGTCCAGGCCCTCCTGGCGGATCCGCGCGTCGAAGTACAGCAGCGTCGACACGATGGCCACGAACGGGGTCGTGATCAGCGCGGGCAGGATGCCGCCGAGCGCCTGCAGGGGCCAGCCGTTGCGCAGGCCGATGAGCCCGGCGGCCACGCCGAACGGGGTGCCGAGGATGTTGCCGATGAACGAGGCCATGATGCCGGCGAGCACGGCGATGCCGAGGGTCTGCCAGAACCTGGGCCTGACCAGCGTGGCCGACCGGCTCATCGCCTGGATCGGCCCGATCTCCTCGACCACGATGGCCGGCGTGGTGAGCACGAAGAAGGTCATCGGCACCAGCGCGCCCACCAAGCAGGCCACCAGCCCGACCAGCTCGAGCAGGTGGACGCAGAAGAAGCCGAGCAGCAGGGCCCAGAACCAGCGCGCGGTCGTCCTGATCGCCTGCCCCGGCGGCATCTGCTCGCCGAGGTAGCTGGCGGCGACCACCCTGGTCAGCACGCCCCCCACGAACGGCGTGACCAGCAGGCTCACCAGCACGCTGAGGCCGATGCCGATGAACTGGCCGACCGAGGGGGACGCGGCCGGGTCCACCAGCGACGGGTCGTTCAGCACGTCCAGCAGCCCCTGGCCCCCGAGCAGGTCGCGCTGCAGGAACGCCACGACAACGTTGACGGGGACCACGAATGCCGCGCTGACCAGCAGGATCGTGCGGAGGTTGGCCTTCAGGAGCCGGAACGCGCCGTCCATGATGTCGCCCAGGGTCATCGGGTGCAGCGGCAGCGGGCCGGTGCGCTCGCTGCCCGCCTTGGGGAGCCGGGGCGGCCCGCTTCTGGGATCGTCCCACCCCCAGCCTGGCCCCGGGCCCGCCTGCGGCCAGCCAGGTCCCGGCTCCGCCTGCGGCCAGCCAGGCCTCGGCTCCGCCTGCGGCCAGCCTGGCTGGCCGGCCCAGCCCGGCCCGGGCGGCGGGGGAGGGCGGTAGGATTCCGGTGGTCCAGGCGGCGGCCCCTGGCCTCCGTCGTGTGGGCCCCACTGGGGCGGTTGACTGCTCACGACCTTCCCTTTCCCATCTGGTGATCCACGGGCGTGCCGGCCCTCGGTACCGTGCGCCACCGGCACGTCGCCGGAGGGATTGTCAGTGTGGCGCCGGTGCCGGTCAACGCGGTAGCGCTCCCTGGTGAGCGGTACCGCCCTGGTGAAGGGGGTCGCACGGACGCCAACTCCCAGTTCGGCCGTTAACGTGACATCCTTGCTCGGTTGCAGAGCATGAGGGAGGTATCGGCTTGAAGGGCAGAATACTGGTGGTGGACGACGATCCGTCGCTCACCGAGATGCTCGTCATCGTCTTGCGCCAGGAGGGGTTCGAGTCGGTGTTCGTGCGCTCGGGCGACCAGGCCGTCGCAGCGTTCCACCAGACCAAACCCGACCTGGTCCTGCTCGACCTCATGCTCCCGGGCAAGGACGGCCTCGAGATCTGCCGCGAGCTCCGGCTCGAGTCGGGCGTGCCGATCGTCATGCTCACCGCCAAGACCGACACGGTCGACATCGTGCTCGGCCTCGAGTCGGGGGCCGACGACTACATCACCAAACCCTTCTCGGCCAAGGAGCTGGTGGCCCGTGTCCGCGCCCGGCTCCGGCGGCGCGACACCGAGGGGGCCGAGACGCTCCGCTTCCACGACATGGAGATGGACGTGATGGCCCATCAGGTGACCAAGGGCGGCAAGCCGGTCAACCTGACCCCGCTCGAGTTCGAGCTGCTGGCCACCCTGGCCCGGCGGCCCCGCCAGGTGTTCACCCGCGAGGTGCTGCTCGAGCAGGTCTGGGGCTACCGCTACGCTGGGGACACGCGGCTGGTCAACGTCCACGTCCAGCGCCTTCGGGCCAAGATCGAGGACGACCCGGAGAACCCGAGGGTGGTCCAGACCGTCCGTGGGGTCGGCTACCGGATCGGCCCGGAGGGAGGAGCGGGCGACGCCTCCCGGCTCGACGACCAGGATGCGTGACGAACAGACGACCAAGATGCGTGACGAACAAGAGTAGCCAGTGCACCGCTTAGTTCCTTCCCGCCTCGACCTGCGCGCCAGGGTTGTCCTGTTCACCTCGGCCATCGTGGTCGCGTCGCTGCTGCTGCTCGGCACCGCGCTGCACGCGCTCCTGGCCCGGTCGCTCTACACCCAGCAGTACAGGCAAGCCGCGCACGAGGTCGACCGCCTCCGGGCCCAGGCCGTGAGCACGCTGGCGGCCGCCGCCGACATGCCCGAGGACCAGGTGCAGCCGCGCATCATGGAACAGCTCACCTCCGGGCAGGGCACGGGCAACCCCAGCTTCACGGCGGTCGTGCTCATCGGCTCGGAGCGCTCCCAGCACTCCGACGACCGCTTCAAGGCCAACGACATCCCGGCCCCGCTGGTCAACCGCGTCGTCACCCGGTCGGAGATCGCCGCCCTCTACATCGACACGCCCCCGGGCGTGGCGGGGGGGCGCATGCTCGTCATCGGTGCCCCGGTCCGCTCCGAGCAGGGCGAGTACCAGGCCTACTTCTTCTACCCCCTGGCCTTCCAGGAGGCCACCCTCAACCTGCTCACCAACTTCCTGCTCATCGTGGGCGTCGGCCTGCTCGCCGCGGTCGTGATCATGACCGCCATCTCGATCGGCCGCGTCCTCAAGCCGATCCAGCGCGCCCGCGACGTCGCCGAGGAGATCGCGGCCGGCAACCTGACCGCGCGCATCCCCGAGGCCACCACCCAGGACGACTTCGGCCGGCTCGCCGAGTCCTTCAACCGCATGACCGACGCCCTGGCCCAGAAGATCGGCGAGCTCGAGCACGTCTCGAGCCTGCAGGCCCGCTTCGTGTCCGACGTCAGCCACGAGCTCCGCACCCCGCTCGCCACCGTGCGCATGGCCGCCGACTACATCCACGCCGCCCGGGCCGGCCTGCCGGCCGACGCCCAGCGGGCCGCGGTGCTGCTCGAGCGCGAGCTGGAGCGCTTCGAGAACCTGCTGGAGGACCTGCTCGAGATCAGCCGCTTCGACGCCGGCGTGATCAACCTCGAGCCGGTCGAGATCGACCTCTCCGGCCTGCTCGACGAGGTCGTCGACGCCCTCGATGCCATCGCGCACGGTCGCAAGGTCAACGTCACCTTGAGGGTCGACCGCGGCGAGGGGCCGCCGCTGGTGGCCGCCGACCCCCGCCGGCTCGACCGGGTGTTCTCCAACCTGGTCAAGAACGCGATCGAGCACACCAGCGAGGGGGCGGTCCAGGTCGACGTGGCCCGACGCGGCGCCGAGGTCGTGGTGGTGGTGCAAGACGAGGGCGAAGGCATCCCGGCCGAGGACCTGCCCCACATCTTCGAGCGCTTCTACCGGGCCGACGTGCACCGGGCCCGGACGCTGGGCGGCACCGGCCTCGGCCTGGCCATCGCGCTCGAGAACGTCAACCTCCACAAGGGGTCGATCACGGTGACCTCCACGGTCGGCCAGGGCTCGGCCTTCACGGTGGTGCTGCCGGCTGCCGCGCCGCAGGCCACGCGCCCGCCGGGCGAGGAGCACGGCCGCGAGCCCGCCCCGGCCGAGCCCGAGGTGGTCGTGGGTGGCTGACCGCCGTTGGCTCCGGAGGGTCGCGGCCCTCCTCGTCTGCCTGGTCCTCGCGGCCTGCTCGGCCGGGGTGCCGCCCACTGGCGAGGTCATCACCATCGCCCAGGTCGCGTCGCCGACCGACGAGCGCTCGAGCGTCGACGACCCCCGTGGCGCCAAACCGCAGGGCGGGCTCAAGGAGATCGAGCTGGTCGCACAGTTCATGCGCGTCATGGCCACCGGCGACCCGGCCGAGGCGGCCGCGTGGGTGGCGCCGGGCAGCGCCCGCCGCCGGCTCGACGGCTGGCAGCGCAGGCGCTCGGTCATGGTCTACGAGACCCGGTCGGCCACCCCCTCGCTGAAGGAGGCCGTCGCCAGCGGCGACGCGGGGGAGGTGGTGGTCGACGTCCAGGTCAGGCTGGTCGGCCGCCTCAACGGCCACGAGTGGACGCCGCTGGCCGGCCCCACGTCGCTCAGCTTCCACCTGGGCAGGGTCCTCACCGAGTGGCGCATCACCAGCCCGCCCGACCAGCCCTGGGTGGACGAGGAGAGCTTCAAGCAGCGGTACCGGCGCACCGAGCTGTTCATGGCCTCCCGCGACGGGCGTCATGTGGTCCCAACCCCTGTCCTGTTCGACGACCGGACCGGCACGGCCGGTCGGGTCGCCAGCGTCCAGGGGCGCACCACGACCGCGCTGCGCATGCTGCTGGAGGGCCCGCGGGGCCGGGTCGCGAACGCGCTGGACACCGCGATCCCGCCAGGCACCCGCCTGCTCTCGGTCACCTACGACTCCGAGCAGGGCATCGTCACCGTCAACCTCTCAGGCCAGTTCACCGCGGCCGGCAACCCCGGCTCGGGCCAGCTCCGGATGGGCCAGCTCGTGTGGACGGTCAACCGTCTCATCCCGACCGCCCAGGTCGTGGTGAGGGTCGACGGTCGCCCGCTCGGCGAGGTGGGCGCCGACCGGTTCCCGGCCGACCGCCTCTACCGCCGGACCGCGCCCGAGCTCGCCGGGCTGTGGCCCCAGCGGCTGGCCAACGGCGACCTTGTCACGTTCGTCCGCGACGGCCAGGTCTTCACGATCCCGGCTGACCAGCTCGGCACCGAGCCGCGGCCCCTCATGCTCCCCGCCAACGGCACCAAGTCGGCACCCACCTGGTCGCCGGACGGCAGCCGCATCGCCTACCTGGTGGGAGAGATGGGCGAGCCGCACACGCTGTGGACCGCCTCCCAGACCGGCACGTCGCCCTCGGCCACCGACCTGCATGGCGTGCTGTCGCCCCCGTCGTGGCTGCCCGGCAGCCCGCCCCGCCTGCTCGCGCTCAAGCGGGAGGGCGCCAGCGTGCAGTTGTGGTCGGTGGACGCCGACTCGGGCCAGGCCACCAAGCTGGGCCTCGGCCCGCTCCCGGACCAGCTCGAGCCCATCCTGGTCCGCGTCAGCCCCGACGGCTGCTTCGTGCTGGCCGTGCTGGCCCGGTCCGGGGCGGGGCGGCGTGACCCGGTCGAGCCCGGCGGCGACCTGTACCTCGGCGTTCTCGGCGCCCAGGGCGTCACCGAGTGGATCCCCCACCCGCTCGCCCCCGGGCTCGGTGCGGCGTCCAGCCCGGTCTGGGTCGACCCCGTCACCGTCGCCTTCGTGGGCGACGGCGAGAACCGGTTCGACCGGAAGAAGCTCTGGGTCGTGAAGGTCGACGGCTGGGGCCCGGCCCCGGTGCTCAGCCCCGACCGCGGCTCCAACCTCGGGGTCGACATCGACGGCGAGCTGACCGTCGACCCAGCCGGCGAGGTCTTCGTGTTCAAGTCGCCGTCCGAGCTGGGCACCTCCTTGTGGATGGTCAACCGCGACGGGCGCGGCCTGAAGGCCCTCACCCCCCCGGACGCCACCTACTTCGACGGCGACCCCAACTTCGCCAGCCGCTGACCGTCTTCCACCCTGCCCCTCCTCGACGCGACGGCGACCCACCTCGCCAGCCCTGCCCCTCCTCGACGCGACGGTGACGGCGACCCCAAACTCCGCCAGCCGCTGGCCGTGGCCCCAGCCCCGGGCCCTGGCTGCGGGAACGGGCCTGTGGACGGCCGGATGCTGCAACCCTTGGCCCCGGCTACGCTCCGGGAATGCGCCCTTCGACCTCCCGCACGGCAGGCCGGCGCGGGCTGAGGCTCGCCGACCTCCTCGCCCTCGTGCTGCGGCCCGCCGCCTGCCTCGCCTGCGACCGCCCCCGGGCCTGGCCCTGCTGCGCCGCCTGCCTGCCGCCCGAGCCGGCTGGTGCCGGGCCGTGGTGGCTGGTCGCCGACCCGGGCCTGACCCTATGGGCGCTCGGCCCCTACCACGGCGCCCTGCGCGAGGCGGTGCTGGCCGGCAAGCTCCGGGCCCAGCCGGCCGCCCTGACCGCCCTCGGCCGGCGCCTGGGCGCCGCCATGGCGGCGGCCGGGGCCGGTGCCGACCTGGTCACCTGGGTCCCCGCCGCGCCAGCGGGCGGCCTGCTCAGAGACCACGCGCAACGGGTCGCCACCGGCGTGGCCGCCGCCCTCGACCTGCCCGCCGCCGGCCTGCTCGCCCCCGCCCCGGGCCGGGACCTCGGCCGGGACAGGGGCGCCGGCCTGGTGGCCAGCCACCCGGGCCGGGTGGCGGCCCGCCCGGCGCCGCGAGCCAGGCGCCGGCTCGCCGGCGGGCGCGTCCTCGTGGTCGACGACATCGCCACCACCGGTGCCACCCTGGCCGGCGCGGCCGCCGCCCTGCGGCATGCCGGCGCCCGGCAGGTCGAGGCAGCCGTGCTCGGCGCCGCAACCGCCGCTTTCGGGCCGGCGCCCGCCCGGCGACGCTTCCCTCCGCCACCCGGCCCGGGCGGGGGAGGCCCCGCGCCGCCACCTAGCCGGGCGGGGAGGCCCCGCGCCGCCACCTAGCTAGCCGGGCGGGGAGGCCCCGCGCCGCCACCCGGGCGGGGCGGGGGAGGGGCCATGCCGCCACCCGGGCGGGGCGGGGGAGGGGCCATGCCGCCACCCTAGCCCGGGGCGGGGTCCGCCTGAGGTCCGGCTCCGGCCCGGTCTGCATGCGGTCCGGTCGGCCGGGGTACCCGGGAGGAAAGCCGAGGCGCCTGGGTCCGCTCCGGCCGCCTCTGCGCCGCTGTCCAGGTTCAGGATTGAGGCGTTCGTCAGGATCCCGATCGGCCCGCTCCCGCCGTCCGATATGTCCGACCAGCACCAGCAACCCGGTGTTTCCGCAGCTCAATGCGGCGTATTGTGGAGTTGTGACCGCGATGACCCAGTGTAGAATCCGGCCAATATGACCCGGTGCCTGTGAAGAAGACCTGTTCGGATGCCGAATGATCGTGGCAGACCGACATGCCGACCCATGTCGTGACGACAACGGGTGGGACCGGGCCAGGGCGTGTGCCCGCCTCCGCGGCCGTCGGCCGACGATCAGGATGGGGGAGCTGCCATGCAGGTGACGGTGAAGGGCAAGAACACCGACGTGTCCGACAAGCTGCGGGCCCACGCCGAGCGCAAGCTCGCCAAGGTGGAGCGCTTCGACGACCGCATCCTGGCCATGGACGTCGAGTTCTCCGAGGAGCGCAACCCCCGGGTGGCCGACGCCCACCGGGTCGAGGTGACCCTCACCACCAAGTCCCGGCTCGTCCGGGCCCACGCCAGCGCGCCCGATCCCACCGCCGCTGTCGACCGGGTCATCGACCGGCTCAAGTCCCAGATCAAGAAGCTCAAGAGCCGCCGGGTGGACAGGACCCAGCACGCCGAGGGCACCAAGTCGCTCGCTCCGCTCCTCGACGAGCCCCAGGCCGCCGAGCAGCCCGTCGGCCCGGCCATCGTCCGGTTCAAGCGCATCGAGATGAAGCCAATGGCCCCGGAAGAGGCGATCGAGCGCATGGACCTCCTGGGTCACGACTTCTTCCTGTTCAGCAACGCCGAGACCGAACAGGCCAACGTCGTGTACCGTCGGCGTAGCGGCGATTACGGGCTCATCGAACCGGAAACCTAGCAAGTGTCGAGACTCGCCCGACCAAAGATGCCGACCAGGTGACGACATACGAGGAACTGAGAGGGGAGAGCGTGGCGGACGACCGGCAGGCGCGACCGCGGGGCGCAGGGGACGCCATCCGCGTGCTGATCGTGGATGACCACGCGTTGTTCCGCCGCGGGCTCGAGATGGTTCTCGAGCAGGAGGACGACGTCGACGTCGCAGGAGAGGCCGGGGACGGCGCCGAGGCCATCGAGAAGGCCCAGGAGCTGATGCCCGACGTCGTGCTCATGGACGTCCGCATGCCCCGCCGCGGCGGCATCGAGGCGACCCAGGCCATCAAGGACCTCATCCCCCACGTCAAGATCCTGATGCTCACGATCTCCGACGAGGAGGCCGACCTCTACGACGCCATCAAGGCGGGTGCCAACGGCTACCTGCTCAAGGAGATCTCGATCGAGGAGGTCGCCAACGCGATCCGCTCGGTCGCCCAGGGCCAGTCGCTGATCTCTCCCTCGATGGCTTCGAAGCTCCTCAACGAGTTCGCGACCATGGTCAAGCGGGCCGACGAGAAGCAGCAGCTGCCCACCCCGCGCCTCACCGACCGCGAGATGGAGGTCCTCAAGCTCGTCGCCAAGGGCCACAACAACCGCGACATCGCCAAGGAGCTGTACATCTCCGAGAACACCGTGAAGAACCACATCCGCAACATCCTCGAGAAGCTCCACCTGCACTCGAGGATGGAGGCGGTCGTCTACGCAGTGCGGGAGAAGCTGCTCGAGATCAAGTAGCGCTCCGGAGATGACGGTCACCCTCGCCCTGGACGTCGGCGGCACCAAGCTCGCCGCGGCCGTGGTCGACGCCGAGGGCCGCGTCCTCGGCCGCAGCCGCGTGCCCACCCCGCCCGGCAGCGACCCCGAAGCCCTCTACGAGACGCTGCTGGCCTGCGCCGCGGCGGCCATGCGGGGCGCCGACACCGTCCCCGGCGACCTCGCAGGCATCGGCGTCGGCTGCGGCGGCCCCATGCGCTGGCCCGAGGGCAGCGTCTCCCCGCTCAACATCCCCGCCTGGCGCGACTTCCCCCTGCGCCGCCGGCTGGCCAAGGAGTTCGGCGCCGGCCCGGTCCTGGTCCACAACGACGCCGTCGCCATCGCGGTCGGGGAGCACTGGAAGGGCGCTGGCGTCGGCACTGCCAACCTGCTCGGCCTCACCGTCTCCACCGGCGTCGGCGGCGGCCTCGTCCTCGGCGGCCGCCTCCACCACGGTACCAGCGGCAACGGCGGGCACGTCGGCCACATCGTCGTCGAGCCCGAGGGCCCGGCCTGCGCCTGCGGCGGGCACGGCTGCCTGGAGGCCGTCGCGAGCGGGCCCCGCACCGTCGCCCGCGCCCTCGCCGCCGGCTGGCGTCCCACCGGTCCGGGCAGCCCCGACGGGGTCGCGCTGGCCGCGGCCGCCGCAGGCGGCGACCCGGTCGCCGCCGAGAGCCTCGCCCGCTCCGCCCGCGCGGTCGGCCTGGCCGTCGCCTCCTGCGCCAACCTCCTCGACCTCGAGATCGTCGCCGTGACCGGCGGCCTCTCCCAGTCCGGCCCCGTCTTCTGGGACCCCCTGCTCGACGCGTTCGCCGTCCACGCGCGCATGGACTTCGCGGCCGCCTGCCGGGTCGTGCCCGCCGAGCTGGCCGGGGACGCCGGCCTGCTCGGCGCGGCCGCCTTCGTCCTGCTGCCCGACCGGTACGGCTGGGACCCGCCCCCGGGCTGACCGCGGGCGCCCCCCGAGCTGCGCTGCCTGCGACGAGCGGCGCCGCCTGCGACCGCCCCAGGCTGACCGCGGGCGGTCTCCCAGCCGGCGCTGTGTACGGCCCGCCCTCGGGCTTGACCGCGCGCGCTCCCCGAGCCGGCGCCGCCTGCGACCCTCAGCACCCACCGGCCGGTAGACTGGTCTGATCCGAACATGTGCAACGCCGCCGGGCGCCCGTGAACGCCCGGCTTCGAGGAGGCGTCCGAGTCGTGGTGCTGTCCAAGGTCCTCAGCTTGGGTGAGGGGAGGGACCGTCGCCGGTGCGAGAGCATCGTCGCCCCCACCAACGCGTTCGAAGGCGACATGGAGAAGCGCTCGGACGCCGAGCTGCGCGAGCAGACCGACGTGTACCGCAAGCGCCTGGAAGCCGGCGAGACGCTCGACGACCTGCTCCCCGAGGCGTTCGCGACCGTCCGCGAGGCGGCCAGGCGCGTCCGCGGCCAGCGCCACTTCAACGTCCAGCTGATGGGCGGGGCGGCCCTGCACTGGGGCTACATCGCCGAGATGCGCACCGGCGAGGGCAAGACCCTCACCGCGACCCTGCCCAGCTACCTCAACGCGCTGGCCGGCAAGGGCGTCCACGTCGTCACCGTCAACGACTACCTGGCCAAGCGCGACGCCGAGTGGATGGGCGTGATCCACCGCTTCCTCGGCCTGGACGTCGGCGCCATCCTCGCCCCGATGACCCCGTTCGAGCGCCGCCCCAACTACGCCGCCGACGTCACCTACGGCACCAACAACGAGTTCGGCTTCGACTACCTACGCGACAACATGGCCCTGTCCGGCGAGGAGCTGGTCCAGCGCGGCCACGCCTACGCCATCGTCGACGAGGTCGACTCCATCCTGGTCGACGAGGCCCGCACCCCGCTCATCATCTCCGGCCCGGCCGAGCAGGGCGCCCGCTGGTACCAGCAGTTCGCCCGCATCGCCCCCCGCCTCAGGCGCGACGTCCACTACGAGGTCGACGAGGGCAAGCACACCATCGCGGTCACCGAGGAGGGCGTCGCCACGGTCGAGGAGATCCTCGGCATCGACAACCTCTACGACTCCCTCAACACCCCCCTGGTCCACCACCTCCAGAACTCCGTCCGCGCCAAGGAGCTGTACAAGCGCGACGACGAGTACATCGTCCGCGACGGCGAGGTCCTGATCGTCGACGAGTTCACCGGCCGCGTGCTCGAGGGCCGCCGCTACTCCGACGGCCTCCACCAGGCCATCGAGGCCAAGGAGGGCGTGCGGATCAAGGAGGAGAACCAGACCTACGCCACCATCACCCTGCAGAACTACTTCCGCATGTACGACAAGCTGGCGGGCATGACCGGCACCGCCAAGACCGAGGCGGCCGAGTTCAACCACATCTACAAGCTCGGCGTGGTCGAGGTGCCCACCAACAAGCCGATGATCCGGGTCGACCACGGCGACCTGATCTACAAGACCGAGCAGGCCAAGTACGAGGCGCTGATCGAGGAGATCGCCGAGCGCAACGCCGGCGGCCAGCCCGTCCTGGTCGGCACCGTGTCCATCGAGAAGTCCGAGCGCGTCTCCCGCCTGCTCGACAAGCGCGGCATCCGCCACGCCGTGCTCAACGCCAAGCACCACGAGCGCGAGGCTCACATCATCGCCCAGGCCGGCCACATCGGCGCCGTCACCGTCGCGACCAACATGGCCGGCCGCGGCGTCGACATCATGCTCGGCGGCAACGTCGAGTACCTGGCCGAGGAGGCCCTGCGGGCCAAGGGCCTGGACCCGGCCGAGACCGCCGCCGACACCTGGAACGCCGCCTTCCAGGCCGAGGTCGAGGACAAGGCCCGGCAGGTCGCCGCCGAGCACGACCAGGTCGTCGGCTTCGGTGGCCTCACGGTCATCGGCACCGAACGCCACGAGTCCCGCCGCATCGACAACCAGCTCCGCGGCCGCTCCGGCCGCCAGGGCGACCCGGGGGAGTCCAAGTTCTTCCTCTCCCTCGAGGACGACCTCATGCGCATGTTCGCCACCAAGACGGTCGGCAGCCTCATGGAGCGGCTCTCCCTGCCCGACGACGTCCCGATCACCCACCGCCTGGTCACCAGGGCCATCGCCAACGCCCAGCGCCAGGTCGAGTCCCAGAACTTCGAGCAGCGCAAGAACGTCCTCAAGTACGACGAGGTCCTGAACAAGCAGCGCCAGGTCATCTACGACGTCCGCCGCCGCATCCTCGAAGGCGAGGACCTCCACGAGCAGACCCTCGGCTTCCTCGGTGACGTCGTCAGCGCCATCGTCGCCGAGTACTGCCCCGAGGGCGTCTACCCCGAGGAGTGGGACCTCGACGGCCTGTTCACCGCGCTGGCCACCATCTACCACACCGAGATCCGCAAGGAGGACCTTGACCTCGAGGCCATCGACCACGCCGAGCTCGAAGCCATGCTTCTCGAGGACGCCGAGCGCGCCTACAAGGCCCGCGAAGACGAGTTCGGCCCCGAGCTCCTCGGCGAGCTCGAGCGTCAGGTGCTGCTGACGGTCCTCGACCGCCGCTGGCGCGAGCACCTCTACGAAATGGACTCCCTGCAGGAGGGCATCGGCCTGCGCGCCATCGGCCAGCGCGACCCGCTGGTGGAGTACCAGCGCGAGGGCTTCGACATGTTCCAGGCCATGCAGGACAACATCAAGGCCGAATCCGTTGCCTACATCTTCAACGCCAGCCTCGAGGTCGCCGAGGACGCCGAGGAGCAGCGCCAGGCCGCTCCCCGCCAGCAGACCCGGCTGTCCTCGGCGTCGACCGAGGAAGAGGCACGCGCCGCCCAGGGCCAGGCCCGCTCGGGCAAGAAGGTCGGCCGCAACCAGCCCTGCTGGTGCGGGTCGGGCAAGAAGTTCAAGAACTGCCACGGCGCGCACGGTGCTCCCCGCGCCTGACCCACGGCCGCCTGAGGGCTGGTGGTCGTCTCCATGATCATTTGCCGTTCCACAGGGCCTGAGCAGGGGGCGCACGGTGCCCTGGAGGCGTCTAACACCTCGGAGACGGACCACTCGGTAGGGACTGGAGAGTCGGTTGGGTATCCCGATCGGGCTGATTGCGTTTCTGCCGGCACAGCCAGCAAGTCAACGATGGCTGCGGATGTCCTTGCTCGGGTCTCTCTCGGGCGCCATCTGGGCGAGCGTGCGTTCTGAGACCTCTACGAGATCGCGCAGATGAAGTTGGCAGTCCGGGCTCGTGAGCAGCGACAGGACACTCCCACGAACCACCGAAGCCACGTCGCCCGCTCCGAAGGCGATGCCGGCTCGCCGCAGCGCGTCCAAGTGCCGCAGGGCCTTGCCGGTCGCGTCAGACGGAGAGGCAGCGAACGGCGTGCCAATCCCGAGCTTGCGGCAAACGATGATCGAGTCCAGGTTGCTCGGTTCGCTCGCGCCAGACTTGGTGACGCTGGTCGACATCTCGGCCTTGATCGGCTGTATCGCTGTCGCCTGGAAGCCAGCGTTACGCAACGCCAGCATCAGCGCTGTCCAACCGGCGATCCGGGCCTGGTGGAACGTGAAAGCGAGCAGCCCTTCTGGGCGAAGGACGCGACAGCACTCCTTCCACACGGCCTCGATCGCCGCGCCAAACGCCTCGGCAGAGGCACTCTGGACCTCCTGTGGATCTCTGGTCGAGACTGCACTATCGGGGTAGCCGGCGAACGGGACGATGCCTGTCAGCCACGCGTGGAAGAAGTCGGCCAACTCGGAGTAGTGCACGTTATCCATAAACGGCGGGTCAGTGACGACGAGGTCTACCGACTCGTCGGGCAGGTCCGTCGACGCTGAGTCCCCGCAGACCACCTGAGCCGTCGCACCGGGCCCGATGTCCTCCCAGCGTTGCACGACTCGGCCGCTGAGCGGATACGAGAGGCTGAAGCGGCGCACCGGCCGGTCGCCCTCCAGCACGATGTCATGCGGGTTGTTCTTGTAGGCGTGCGCGCGCAGCAGTCGACTCTCGAACAGCGTCGAGAACGCGCCAGACGAGTACGGCGTGCCCCAAGGGTGCGCCTCCAGTGGGACACGTTCTGGCTTGAGGATGTGATGGCTGAACATGTGCCGGACCGCGCCGGTTCCCTCTCCCTTGTAAGAGCAGAAGAGATTGTTGAACTCTAGGGTGCCCGAGAACAGGGTCGTGAGCGCCTCCCTTTCGGCTGCGCCGGCGTCAAGGTCTCGGATAGCGGCACCGAGAAGCCCCAGGCAGTAGAGTTGCCGGGCGTTGAAGAACTGCTCCCATCGCCGGTACCCCCAGCGGATCGCCTGCCGTGTGTTGATGCCGTCATCCAGGTTCCCGACCGGCTGGACGAGCGAACCCGAACCCTGAGCGAGCAACCGCTCTGCCTGCTCAAAGAGCCTAGTATCAAACTCGTCGACCGCTTCGTACGCCTTGGTGCCATCCGGACGCACGACAAGTTTGGCGTACATGCGATAGCCCGGAGGCGAGCCGGCGAGCGCGTCGACAACCCTCGTCCGATGGCCACACGAGCAGGTCATGTACTGCCCGCGGACTGGGCCGTCGAGTGGAGATTCGTGACCCTTGCGACAGCGGATTCGATCATCGGTCGACAGATCGACGCCCACGACGCAGCGGCAACTCGGACAGGTCGCCTGCGCTGCGGGATAGCGGCGGGGATAGGCGTGCCGGGCGAAGACGTAGCTGGAGAACAGATCGACCTGATCGTCGCAGCGCGGACACGAGGCGACCGCGACCCAGAAGTAATAGAGCACGGCGTCACCTGCCGCCGAGACGTGCAGGGCGTCGATCTGCTTGCGGCACGCCTGTTCCACCGAACGGTAGGCGGCCCGCAGTCGCTCTTCGTTCCACGGCTGCAGCGCTTGCCGCTGCACCAGCGTCGCCACCGGGTTGATGTCACGGCCAACAATCGTCGCGCGAAGTTTGGCCGCCTCCACGAGCGTCGTCCCTGAACCGGCAAAGGGGTCGTAGACGACCAGGCCTTCGAGGTCGGGTCTGGACGCGTAGGCCGTCCCGGCCGCCTTCGCGTCGCCGGTCACAGCGGCCGTCAAGATCGCGCGGAACACCGTTCCGAGCCGCTGCGCCCACCACTTGTGGGTGTGAGTCGCAGGACGGTGAACCTCCTTGCGCCACGACTCGTGTTCCGCCAACCGGCTGATAGCAGCGGCGGGGAAATCCGATTCCAGAGCGCACGGCAAGAGGACACGCCGGAGCGACCGAGTGCCGGCCGGAAACAACGATTGCTGCCCCCACAGGCCATTGAGCTGTAGGTCCACCGGTGTCTGACCTCGAATCATTCGTCGGTGACCTCGGTCGGGAGTTCCTGAACATGCTCTGGTATCGACATCGTGACTTGCGTCTTGGCCCCGTTCCCCTTGCGGCGGTACGCCACGAATGGATGGTCCAGACCAGCGGAAGGGTTGGGCACCCGGCGGGTAGCCAAATCGTTGGTCGTCAGATCGAACGAGTAGCCTACGATCAACGTGTCGGCCTCTGTTCGGGTAAGCCGACCAACCTCCTCGAGTCTCGCATCATCGACTAGCCCTTCGGGCGCGATCAGCGTCCGCTGCCCCGTCGTAGCGGTCGTAAGCGCGTATGGCGTCGGAGCCACATACATCTTGCGATCCCGCACCAGTAGATCGCCGTAGGAACCGAACCCGCGGAAGCTCTTGTTCTCATGGACGTATTCGTGGTTCGCATTCAGAAAGTCTCCGTGGGAGACAACGAGATCGACAACGGGGTACTCCGCATCCGAAGTGACCGCGGGATATCGGCCAAACACATAGAAGATGGCACGACCATTGTGAAGCCCGGTAGGGATCCGGCTGTTGCTGTCGTAGCTAGCCTCACGGCCCGGCCATCCCAGTCCTTTCACCTCATAGCCCTCAGCGGGATGGACGAGCGTGAAGTCAGGATAGGAGTTTCGCTTGCCTCGGTCGTAGACAACTCCGCTGACCTCCAGCCGATCTTCGAACCAGTTCTGGAAGTGGAATTCCTTGTCCTTGGCGGACACCCGCCTGACAAGGACACCCTCGTCGATCGCCTGGCAGCACGCCAGAAAAATCTCAACGCAAGCTGTTCGAGTCGTTCGCACTGGTTCTCATTGTCTCCCTTTGGCACGGCCTAGTCGTGACGAGCTTGACGGGCGCCCTTAACCTTAGCCGATTCGCGGCGAGGCGAGGTCGCGGTATCCACACGGCCGTCGGACAACTCGTGGTCCGTCCGAAAGATCGAGTGGACCCGGTTCTCGACCCTGGCGGCACGATGGCCGACCTGCTCGCCGATGTGTCCGAGGCCGACCGCACGGCGGAGCTGTGGAGAGCGCTAGGTCAGGCGCTGGCATCTTCCGCCAGCGGGAACGCGCAGAACTCGTTGCCCTCGGGATCGAGCATGACGACCCACCGGGGGCCGTTCCCGGCCCGCCGGTCGACCTCGACCGCTCCGAGCTCGACCAGGCGCGCCAGCCATCTCAGCCTCGGTTCTCGAGTGGCCAGGTCGACGTGGACCGGTTCTTCATGGCCCTGGTTCCGGCACCCGGAAGAACAGCAGACCCCGGACGCCGCGGCTGTCAAGGCGCAGCCGCGAAGTCCGCCTGAGCCAGCGTCCGCATCGTCATGCTGCGGCCGTGTCCCTGTCCCTGGGGCGCGCGGTGCACGACTACTCCGGCGACGACCAGGGCAACGCCCGCGGCCTCGACCCAGGACAGGTAGACGCCTGGCACGGCCAGGGCCAGGGCGAGCCCGTTGCGGAGCGTGCACGCGCCGACCACGGCCAGGACGATCACGGGCAGGAACTTGATCGCCGCCACCGTGCCGAGCGGCAGCCGGTCGATGGCCAGGTAGAAGCAGCAGTTCATGACGGCCAGGACCGCACCCAGGCAAGCAGCGTGCGGCGCCCGTCGCGGTCGAGCCGGGCGAACGCCCGCCAGGGCCGCCGCCACACCGCGAAGATGGCCGCGGCCGACGCGATCCGCAGCCAGGCGACGCCGAGCACGTCCACCCGGTGGGCCTGGCCCGGCTGACCGCCGTCAGCCGGGTCGAGGCCGGCGGCCTGCCCCGGATCCGGCCGCATCCTTACGAACCGGCCAGCAGTCCCACGGACCCGGCCAGCAGCCCCACGGACCCCGCCAGCAGCCCCACGGACCCCGCCAGCAGGCACCCCCGGGCCGTCCAGTTCGTTCAACCGAGCAGCCGGACCGGCAGGCTCAGCCTGCCCGCTCCACCAGCGGCACCCCGCTGGCCGCACGGAGTGCCCGAGCACCCGCGGCTGGACCGTCAGGGTGCGCGAACACCGTCGTCCCGGAGACCAGTACGTTCGCGCCCGCCTCCACGCATGCCCGCGCGTTGCCGAGGTCGACCCCGCCGTCCACTTCCACCTCGGTGCTCAGCCCCTGCCGGTCGACCTCGGCGCCGACCTGCGCCACCTTCACCAGCGTCCGCGGGATCAGCCGCTGCCCCCCGAACCCGGGGTTGATCGTCATGACCAACGCCAGGTCGCACACCTCGAGCACGTCGTTGAGGGCCAGCGACGGCGTGCTCGGCACGATCGCCGCACCCGCCCGGCAGTCCAGTTCCCGGATCCGCGTCAACGTGCGATGCAGGTGCGTCGCCGCCTCGTAGTGCACCGTGATCCCGTCCGCCCCTGCCTCGGCGAACATCTCCAGATGCCGGTCAGGATCCACGATCATCAGATGCAGCTCGAGTGGCAACGAGGTCACGTTGCGCAGCGCCCGTACCGTGTCGGTCCCGAAGGTGAAGTTGGGCACGAACACCCCGTCCATCACGTCGACGTGCAGGCGCTCGACCCCACCACCCTCGAAAGCGACCACGGCATCGGCCAACCGGCCGAAGTCGGCCGCGAGCAGGCTCGGGGCGATCCGGACGGCGTCTGCACAGGAGGGCCAGGTCGATCGGGGCACCCCGAGATCATGCCAGCCGTCCATCGGACTCGCTACGTCCGACGCGGGAGCCCATGACCTGCCAGCGCTGTGGCCGAACGACACCGCTGTTCTCCTGGTCCGCCCTCTGCCTCGCCCAAGCTGGGCGACGCGAGCCGAGCTGAGGGGCGCGAGCTGAGGGGCGCGACACGAGCCCAGCGTACGGGCGATGCGGGCCCGATGGTCTGGGTCCCGCCTGGTTGGCCCAGCCTCGACCGAGGCCAAGACCCGGAACCGCCTAGTGTCCCGAGTTACTGATTCGCTTCATATTCGTGGCCGTGAACCTCCTCGTCGGAGGACCAAATTCGTGGCCGTGAACCTCCTGGTCGGAGGACCAAGAGTCGCCTGAGAACATCGACGAATCAACGATTCGGGACACTAGTACTGCAGGACGGTTACCACCCAGCGGTCGCCCTCAGCGTCCAGGCGCATCGCCACCGGTTGCACGCGGTCGCCGCGCCGGACCACGGCGACGGCGTTGGCCACGCCGGGCAGATGCTCCTGGCAGTGCACGCTCATGAGCGCCTGAGCAGCCGGGAAGGGAGCTCCACGCCGACGGACCCGCCGCTCGAGGTGGTCCCACAGCTCCGGCGCGCAGACCCGTTCGAGCTGCACGGCACTGCGACAACCCGCCTCGACTTCCAGCAGGGCCATCGCGATCCCTCCAGCGACCGAGGCCGGCGAGGGAAGGCCGCGCCGCGACGGGCGCCCTGCCACCCCCTGAGCCTTGCCGGAGCATGCCACCTCCGGTACGGACGCACCGCCTCCCACGGCGTCCCGATGGACCCCACCACGAGTGGCACCGTTCTCACGGGTGGACCACCCAGCCGATCCGCTCGCCGCCTGATCCGGAGCCCCCTGTACCGGCATCATCCCCGCCGGGCCAGCCGGGATCGTTTCTCGTCGGACGGGTGCCCTTGCCGGGGTCGGCAGGGTCGTCGCCGGTCCAGGGATCGTTCCCGGTGAAGCCGGCAGGGTCGCCGCCGGTCCAGGGGTCGTCGTTCCCGGCGGAGCCGGCAGGGTCGCCGCTCTTCCGAGTGCGCGTCCCGGCTCCGGCCCGCCCGGAACCTGCGCCGCCGCAAGACTCGAGACAGCCATAGCGATTCGCTCCTTCGGGTTCCTTATCCTACGGTTGCATTCATTTGTATAAGTTTGCCATAGAGCGATGTTGCTGGAGATGGTTTGTCCACAGGGGAAGTGAGGCGGTAGCCCGTCCCGCGCGCATCCACAGTCGGCGCGCCCGGCCCGTCGCCGACGCCTCCACGGTCGGCCCCATGCGGCTCGTCGTCGCGTGTGGCTCGGCGGCGGCACATGGCGAGCGGCATGGTTACGGCGGCGCCGACGCCGCTGCGGATCAGCCGGCCACCGGGCCGGACGCTGCGATGCCGGGGGCCTCGTCGAGGTCCTCGAGGAGCCTGGCGAGGCGCTCGCAGCGCCCGGCAGGGGACGCCGGCACGGACGCCTGGGCGGAGCCGGGAGCACCGGCGGGTGCCATGCCGGTCTTCAGGCAGCTCGCGAGCAGCGCGGCCAGCTCGTCCTGAGTGGCGCGCCGCGCGGCGCTCAGGGGAATCGGCTGGCGCGGGTCGCCAGCCCGTGCCACGGCAACGGCATCGGCGCGTCGGGGCACGCTGGCCTGCCAGCCGGCCGCACCCGCAGCGGCAGCGAGCCTGGCGGCTTCCCTGCCGAGATCCAGCGCGCCAGCCGCGCCCAACACGACTGCGCAGACCAGCCCCCAGACCCGCCCGACCTGCCAGGCGCGCGCTATCACCGCCCCGCCGGGTCTCGGTGCGAGCAGCTCAGGGTCACCTCGGCCATGGAGCACCACAACCGCCTGGGCGGATGGTTCCGTCCCGTCCCAGCAATGAAGCACGGCACCCGGCCCCTCCTGCCAGACCCCGGTCGCCCGGGTACCCGCGGAGTCAGGTGGCCACGGTGGGGCGAGGCCACGCCGGCCCGCGACGCTGAGATGGCGCGTCAACTCGGTCGGCGGGATCGGGTCCAGACCCGGCAGTGCGACCGGTGGACGCAGTCCGAGCTCGGCTGGTGCCCGGACGCCGGCGAGGACCTCGACCTCGCGAACGCCCGTGGCTGCGGCGTCGAGCCAGCACGGCACGGCCGAGGGCGCGCGGCACAACAGCACCGCCTCCGGGCAGCAGGCAGCCGCGCCGGGCGACGGGCATTCGATGGTCAGCACGACCTCGACCGCGAAGGCAGGCAACTCGGCACCGGCCACCGGACGCCAGGCGTACCAGCCGGGCTGCGGCCGACCCGCTCCGGCGTGGATGAACGCCCAGGCCGCATCCCTTCCTTGGCTCCCGGCCTGCCATGCCTCCCAACCCCGAACCTGGCCCGGACTCCCCGCCCGGGCGACCACCCCCTCCCGAACGAGGTCCCTGCCGCCCGCTGGTGGCCAGACGGCATCCGGGGCGCCGGCTGGCCCAAGGAAGGGAGCAGGGGTGCTGGCGGGTCTCGGGAAGAGGCCAGGGATGCGGGTCGGTCCTGGGGCGGGGTCTGCGACCCTGGCTGGACCGGGGATGGGGGACGGGGTGTCGGCTGGTTTCAGGATCGGGCCCGGGGTGCTCGTCGGTTCCCGGGTCGGGGGGACTGCCTGAGGCCCGGGCGGGTGCATCGCCCGCCAGGATCTGCCCCGCCGCCATGGCCGGTCCCACCACGGCCGGTCCCGCCAGCCCGGCCAACGCCACATGGTCACCAGGCCGGACCGCCAGCGTCGACCCGCCGCACCACTGGGCCTTCGGGCCCGGCCACGAGCGAGACCCGAACCGGCATCAGGTAGCTGGCACCACCGCCCGGCGGGCTGGCCTTCACCAGGACCTCGGCCACCAGGGCGCCCGGGGGTCCCGTAACCTCGGTGCCCGCCGTCCCATGACCATGCCACCCAGGCGGCAGCGCCCGCGCCTCGGGGGGATCACCGTCGCCGAGGTAGGCCAGCCTGTGACGATCGCCCGCGAGCAGCGCGATGACCGCCCGCTCCGCCGCCGCGCTGGCTGCGCCGGACAGCTCGGGCGGCGGCTCGACGCGGCCAGGCGCCGGAATGGGGCGTGCAGGCAGGGCTGTCGGTCGGGGAACACCGCTCACACCGAAGCTTCCCGCTCCCATGGCGACCGGGACGACAAACGCGAGCGTCGCGCCGCTGCGGTACTGGCCGGCCCGCGCCTCCAGCACGTGCGCGAGCACGGTCACCTCGAGCGTCCCGTCAGCTGGGCGAACGTCGGCGGGCAGGACCTCGTCGACGTACTGCGCGCCCGCGGGTTGCACGCGGACAGCATCGGCAACGTCGACGCCCACGGCAAGGAACGGTGCGAGACGGGCTCGCCGCCCGGCCCGGCCATCGCCCACGGTCAGGTACTCGCGCAGGAACGCGGCCGCGACCGCGGCGGCCTGCTCCTGGCCGCCGGGCGGGCGGACCACGGCTCCCGGCCCCGAAGCGGGCGGAAGCACACCGCGCAGCGCGCCGACGGCGATCAGCGTCCAGAGCGCGACCCTGCCGACGACCCGGAGCGCCCGCGACCCCGTTCTCGGCAAGGGCGGGGGAGGGTCGGGGACCGGTAGGGGATCGCCGAGCCAGGAAGCGTCAGGGTTCGCGCGTGCCACGGTAGGGGCTCCTTGCGACGGGGTGCTCCGGCATGTCCCCCGGGCGTCGTGCAGGACCACCCGGCCGAGGCCGCCTGCGGCTCATCGCGCCAGGCTTCATGGGTGACCGGCCGGAACAGGATGGAGCGAGGGGATCACCAGGAGTGTGCCTGGATGGATCAGATCCGGGTCAGCCCCGATGGTGGTTCGATTGGCCGCGTAGATCTGCCGCCAGTAACGGGTGACCTGAGCCGGGGACCGCGACTCCGCGGGCAGATGGGCGGTCGCAATCCCCCAGAGAGTGTCGCCCGGCCGGATGCTGTAGCGCCTCTGGTGATGGGCCTCGGGCGCGCCGGCTCCCGCCGTCGCACCGGACGCCCCCGCGTCCCCAGCCTGCCCAGCGGCCCCACCCGGCCCAGCGGCCCCACCCGGCTCTGGTACGGCGCCTGCCACCGTGCTCTGGACGGCCGGCGCGTGTCGCGGACCGGGAGTTACAACGGGCGGGGGCGGCACCGGCGCCCCAGGCGTGACCGTGGACGGCGTGACCGTGTGCGGCAGCATCGTCGGGGATCTGACGGTGGGCGGGGCCAGGGAGCCACCCACGGCCGTGGGGCTCTGGGCTGTGGCCGCTGCGCCCGGTGCCACGGCCACCGGGTCTGGCGCCACCACCGCCGCGCCCGGTGCCACGGCCGTCCCCGGCCAGTTCGCGAGGGGGACCCAAGGCGGCAGCGGGACGGTCCGTGCGGGCGCTTGGACAGCCGCATCGGAGGCGCTCGCGACCAGCGCGCTTCCGGCTGCCGTGGCCACGACGGGCCGAGCAGTGAACCTCGACGGGCCGGATTCGGCATGCACGGCGGTGGACGAGAGCGCGAGCTGTGCAAGCAGGGCGCCGCCAACGAGCCCGTCCAGGATCCGGCGAACGGCAGGCACGGTGACCAGCCGCAGGCCACTGGATGCCAGGCAGCCGGATGCGCCGGGCAGCCACGCCAGCATCCGAAGGAAGACGACGAGCCCCAGGTACGCGGCCACGAGCTCCGTCACGACCGCCAGCAGGTCGAGGAATCCACTCACCGGCTCGACGGTCGGGTCGCCAAGCCGGCCGACGGCCCGCAGCTGGTCCGGCACGGGACCGACCAGACGAAGAAGTGCCGCCTCCAGGACACCGAGACCCGTGAGCAGCACTCCCGCCCGAGGCAACGACCAGCGTGAGTTTGCAGTTGTTTGCATCTCTTACCTCCACTCTTCGGAGGTTTGTGGTACCACGCTTGAGGAATGGCGTCAACGCGCCTGACATGGTTTGTTCACAGACCGCCAGATGCGTAGGCTGCGGCCATGGGAGGAAGCCAGGACCCACCGCCAGAGCCGATGCGCCACGTCTTCGACGAGCTCGAGGCGGAGTTCGAGGCCGGCCTGCGTCGCGAAGCCGAGCAGGAGACGGTCGCGGCCCTGCGCGCCCAGGTCGGGGCGACCCCCATGTGGGAGCAGCTCGCACGCCGGATCGGCGTCGAAGGTGTGGTCCGAGCGGGAGCGCGGCTCGTACGGGGCACCGTGATCGCCAGCTACCCCGACTTCTTCGTCCTCCAGGGCAGGGACGACGCCCAGCACCTCGTCCGACCCGAGGCGACCTCGATCGCCCTACCGCCCGAGCCGATTCCACCCCAGCCAGCACCCAGCGCGGCCGCGCGCCGGTACACACTCAGTCTCGCCCTGCGCGAGCTCGCTCGGCGTCGAGAGCCCGTCCGGCTCGAGCTCATCGACGGCAATGCGGTCGCCGGCACGGTCGAGGCGGTCGGCAGCGACTACGTGGAGGTCGCCGAGCATGACATCGGCGAGGCCCGTCGCGAGACGGCGGTCAGAGCACGCCGACTGACCGCCTTGGCAGCTGTCGCGCTCGTCACTCTGCTTCCGGACCGCTGATGAGCGGGTGTGCCTTGGCCCATTCCCGCGTCTGCTCGTGCATCCGCTCGATGTACTCCTCGAGCTGGTTGCGGTCGACCCGCCAGACCCCGCGCCCACCCAGCTTGACGGCAGGCAGGTCCCCGCTGCGGACCAACGCGTAGACCTGCGCGACCCTCACGTTCAGGATCGTCGCCACGTCTTCCAGCGTGTAGAAGCGCGGCTCGACGCCGGGAGTGGACATGGGAGACCTCCTGGACTGACCGGTGGCCCTCGGCACCGGACTGAAGGTTTCGTCCACAGTACCAAAAACCCTGTTTGCATTCAATAGGATGCCTCATCATCCTCTTGACGCCGTTTACCGTGAGAAGGAGGCCGACCTCTGTCCAGATCTGCGGGCTTGCTGTTCCAGGCCGAGTCGCGCATCTTCGTCCCCGTTGTACTGGTTGGAGGGTGATCC
>DASYUT010000066.1 GCA_036000965.1 Actinomycetes bacterium | reverse complement strand
TCCCGCCAACCTTCTCCGCTTCTGTGGTCTCGCCCTGCTGTGGGGATCGAACTTCCTGTTCATCAAGGTCGCCCTGGACGGGCTGAGCCCCGCCCAGATCGTGCTCGGTCGGATGGTGCTCGGGGCGGCGGTGCTGGTCGCCGTCGTGGCCGTGCGCCGGGAGCCGCTGCCCCGGCAGGCGGGCATGTGGGCGCACCTGGCGTTCATGGCGGTGCTGGCCAACCTCATCCCCTACTTCCTGTTCGGCTACGGCGAGCAGCGGATCACGTCCAGCCTGGCCGGGGTCCTGAACGCCACCACGCCGCTGTTCACCCTCGTCGTCGCCGCGGCGTCGGGGACCGGCGAGCGGCTCACCGCCACCCGGGCCGCCGGGCTCGTGCTCGGCTTCGGCGGGGTGCTGGTGCTGGTGGCGCCGTGGCGGGCTGGCAGCCTGGGCGGCGAGCTGCCCGGGCAGCTCGCCTGCCTCGCCGCGGCCGTCTGCTACGCCGTCTCGTTCGTGTGGACGCGCCGGTTCCTGACCGGACGCGGCTACCCGCCCCGGGTGCTGGCCGCCGCCCAGCTCGGCGCGAGCGTCGTGCTTCTCGGCCTGGTCTCGCCGCTCATCGCGCGCGACCCCGTGTCGCTCAGCCCGGTAGTGACCGCGAGCATGCTCGCGCTCGGCGTGCTCGGCACGAGCGGCGCCTACCTGCTGTACTACCGCCTGATCGCCGACGAGGGCGCCACCACCACCTCGACCGTGCTGTACTTTCTGCCGGTGGTGGCGCTCGTCCTCGGCGTGCTCCTGCTCGACGAGCCGGTCGGGTGGAACCTGTTCGTTGGCACCGCGGTCGTCCTTACCGGCGTCGCCCTCTCCGAGGGCCGCCTGGGCCGTCCCACCCGCCACGCGACCACCACGGTCGCCGCCCAGACGGCTGCCCTCCCCGACGCAGCCGCAGCGCGGTGTCAGAGGCCGGGGTGAGTCGCTAGAGGCGGACGCGCTCGGCCATGCGGGGGTGGTCGAAGATCATCGTCTCCTGCACGACGAGCTTGCGACCCTTCCCCGCCTCCCGGGCACGCCGGTACATCGCTGGCGCGATCGCGACGTCGACGAATCGGTCCCGGTCCGAGGGCGAGTCGGTGTAGGTCGAGGAGGTACATCGCGAGCGCGATCGCGACGTCGACGAATCGGGTAGCCTTGGTGGTTGCCGCCGTCACACCGGCGTGGCGGTGGCATGCACACCTGGAGGACACCACGTTGAGTGAGCTGCCTGTCGTCGTGGCCCTGGGCGGGAACGCCATCTCTCCCCCGGGGGGCCGCAACCCGATCCCAGCCCAGTTCGAGCGCACCCGGGAGACCGCTTACCACCTCGTCCACCTGACCGAGCGCCCGCTGGTGGTGACCCACGGCAACGGCCCGCAGGTCGGCAACGTGCTCCTGCGCAGCGACCTGGCCGCCCACGTGCTGCCCCGCCTGCCGCTCGACGTCTGCGTGGCCGACACCCAGGGCGGCATGGGCTACATGATCCAGCAGTGCCTGGACAACGCCTTCTGCGAGGCCGGGGTGCGCCGGCCGACGGTCACCGTGGCGACCCGGACGGTCGTGGAGTTCGACGACCCGGCCTTCCAGCACCCCTCCAAGCCGATCGGGAACTTCTACGGCGAGGCCGAGGCACGCCAGCACATGGCGGCTGACGGCTGGGTGATGCGGGAGGACGCCGGCCGGGGCTGGCGCCGGGTCGTGCCCTCCCCCGACCCCAAGGAGATCGTGGAGGAGCGGGCCATCCGCACCCTGCTCGCCACCGGCGCGATCGTGGTCGCGGTGGGCGGCGGCGGCATCCCGGTGGTCCGCCAGGCCGACGGCTCCCTGGTCGGGGTCGAGGCGGTCGTCGACAAGGACCTGGCGACCGCGCTGCTGGCCGCCAACATCGGCGCGGAGGTGCTGCTGCTGCTCACCGGGATCGACCACGTGGCGCTCGACTTCGGGCGGCCGACCCAGCGCGACCTCCACCAGGTGGGCGCGGCCGCGCTGGCCGGCCATGCCGCCCAGGGGCAGTTCGCCGCCGGCAGCATGCTGCCGAAGGTGCAGGCCGCGCTCCGCTTCCTCGAGCGAGGGGGCCGGCGGGCGGTGATCACCACCGCCGAGCTGTCCGAGAAAGCCCTGGCTGGGGACGCGGGCACCCAGATCCTGAGCTAGCGCTCCATGGTGGTTGCTACGTTGAGACTTTCTCCAACGTTCTCAGACAGCCAGCAGTCGGACCAGTATCGGCGGCGCGGTCGTCCATCCTGAGCCGTCAGGGGAAGCCGGGAACCCGCTAGGACTCCCCGCCGATGTCGACGTGGTAGGCCTCGTAGACGAGGTCGAGGCCACGCTTGCGGTGGCGGACCAGGTCGGCGAAGAGCCGGACGAGGCCGTCGCGGAACTGCTCGTCGCTGGTGACGTCGCCGTCGGGGACTTCCCGGAGCCGGGCCACCGCCGCGTCGAGGGCGCGGGCGATGGTGGCGTGCTCGCGGGTGAAGCGGTCGATCATGTTCGCCAGCCGGGGCGTGTTCTCCATGATCTCCTCGTAGAGGCCGCCCGTTCCCTCGGTGACCTCGACGTGCACCGTCCACACGGTCTTCAGGTGCTCGAGCACCGACGTGAGGCGGGATGCGCAGCCGGCCGCCTGGCCCAGCGAGGGTGCGGCGAGCGCGTCCTCGAAGTCGCCGAGCGCCCGGCGCAGGCTGAGCCGCGGACCTTTGGCAGCTTCAAGGGCGCCGGTCGATGCCTGGTAGACCTCCCCGACCTCCATACGCGACATCGCAGCTCCCTTCGCAAGCACCGTACCGACGGAAATGGCAGTCTGCGGGAAAATTGACCATTTGTCACCGTAGACTTTTGGGACTAGGAACGCGGCCGCCTCCTATCTTCGCGAACCGGTCGAGAATGTCCGTGCCGGCGAGAGGTCGCGCTGACCGACCTCATGAACGATAACGCGGTTAGTAGTGCTGTGACCACCAGGAGTGCCGGCGACGATGACGACCAGGTCGCCCGGGCTGGTGAAGTGCTCCTCCACGAGGCAGCGGTCCCCCTCGGCGATCATCGCCTCGATGTCGCCGACCCGTTCCAGGACCGGAGGAGCCTCGACGCCCCAGAACAGGGCCATGCGCCGCCTGGTGGGCTCGTACGGCGTCATCCCCACGATCTGCATGCGAGGCCGGAACCGGGAGACGTAGCGGGCGGTCGCGCCCGACTCGGTGAACGCGACCACGGCCCTCGCGCCCAGGTCGGTGGCGGCCTGCACGGCCGCCCGGCAGACGGTGGCGGCCACGTCCAGGCTGCCGCCGACCGGAGGCGGCGGGTGCAGCAGGTGCGGTGTGGCCTCGGCCTCGCGGGCGATGCGGCCCATCATCCGGACCGTCTCGACCGGGTAGGCGCCCGTCGCGGTCTCCGCTGACAGCATCACCGCGTCGGTGCCGTCGAAGATGGCGTTGGCCACGTCGCTCGCCTCGGCCCGGGTGGGGCGCGGGTTGGACACCATCGACTCGAGCATCTGGGTGGCGGTGATGACGGGCACCCCCAGCGAGTTGGCCCGCGCGATGATCTCCTTCTGCAGCGGCGGCACCTTCTCGACCGGGAGCTCCACCCCGAGGTCGCCGCGGGCGACCATGACGGCGTCGGTGGCGTCCAGGATGTCGTCGAGGTGGCCGAGGGCCTCCGGCCGCTCCAGCTTGGCCACCACCGGCACCTGCCCCCCACGCTCGGCGATCGCCTGCTTGGCCTCGAGCACGTCCTCGGGCCGGCGCACGAACGACAGCGCCAGGTAGTCGACGCCCGCCTCGACCGCGGTGGCCAGGTCGGCCCGGTCCTTGCTGGTCAGCGAGGCGGCCGACACGGCCACCCCGGGCAGGTTCACGCCCTTGCGGGAGCGGACCACCCCACCGTCGACCACCTCGCAGCGCACCTTGTCGCCCGAGACCGAGCGGACGCGCAGCGCGATGCTGCCGTCGTCGAGCAGGATGGTGTCGCCCGGCTTGACGTCGGAGGCCAGGTGCTCGTAGACGATCGGGATCTCCTTGTCCGGTGCGCGCTCGGCCCCGGACCGCAGCACGCAGTCGTCGCCGGCATCGAGCCTGATGCCCTGCTCGCCCACGACGCCGACCCGGATCTTCGGCCCTTGCAGGTCGGCCAGCACGGCCACGTTGCGTCCCCGCTCGTCCGCGATCCTGCGGACCAGCTCCATCCGGGCCAGGTGGTCGGCCCGCTCCCCGTGGGAGAAGTTGAGCCGGACCACGTCCAGCCCGGAGTCGATCATGGCGCCGAGCACGGCGGCGTCGCTGGAGGCAGGCCCCAGGGTGGCGATGACCTTGGTCTTCTCGTTGCCCACGCGCGCGTCCTTCCTCGCCGCCCGCGGGGCGGGCTGAGCAGGGGAGCTTACCAGCGCAGCGCGCCCGTGAAACCGCCGGCTCCCATCCGACACCTAATTGTTCAGCATTGTTCAGCCTCAGCCAGCAGCCGCCCCCCCGCGTCGGCGGCGCGGGCCACACGCGGGCTCAGCGGCGCGGGCCGCACGCAGCTCAGATGCGGGCCGCACGCAGCTCAGATGCGGGCCGAGAAGGTGTCGCACCGCTGCATGTCGCCGGTCTGGTAGCCCACGGTGAACCAGCGCTGCCGCTGCTCCGACGAGCCATGCGTCCAGGACTCGGGGTCCACCCGGCCCTGGGCCCGCCGCTGGATGCTGTCGTCGCCCACGGCCGCGGCGGCGTCCAGCCCCTGGGCGATGTCGGCCTCGGTCAGCGGCTTCACCAGCGGGTCGCCGCTCGGTCCGGGGTGCTCGTCGGCGTGGTTGGCCCACACCCCGGCGTAGCAGTCGGCCTGCAGCTCGAGCCGGACCGAGCCGCTCTGGGCGCCTTGGCGGTCGTTGCCCACCCGCTGCATGGTGCCGAGCAGGTTCTGCACGTGGTGGCCGTACTCGTGGGCGAGCACGTAGGCCTGGGCGAACGGCCCGCCCTTGGCCCCGAATCTGGAGCTGAGCTGGTCGAAGAAGGTCAGGTCCAGGTAGACCGTCTGGTCCGACGGGCAGTAGAAGGGGCCGACCTCGGAGGAGGCGACGCCGCAGCCGCTCTGGACCCCCTGGGAGAACAGCCGGGTCTTGGCGGTCTGGTAGCTGCCGCCCCGCCGCGCGAACTCGTCCTTCCACCAGCCCTGCACGCTGTTGACGACCGCGACGATGCGGCAGTCCTCCTTGGTGTTGGCGTCCGCGCCGGTCCTGCACTCGGTCTGGAGGCGGGTGTTGTCGCCTTGTACCTGGTCGATGCCTGGGAACCCGGCGCCGGCCCCGGGATCTCCCCCGCCGTTGAGCAGCCCGAACAGCAGCGCGACGATCAGGCCGAGGACGCCCACACCGCCGCCGATCGCCACCCTCCCACCGGGAAAGCCCGACCCCCGGGCGTCGTCGACCTGCGAGGTGTCGAGCTGGGTGTCCTCGTCAAAGCGCATGGGGCGAACCTTTCTGGGCGCTCGGCCGTCTCGCCGGGCCGACCGCTTGTTCGCCTATCCGGATCGGGGCAAGCGCAAACGTGATGGATCGGGCAGCGGCCCGCCCGGACCCGGTCAGACGGGGCGCCCGCCTCGTAACGCCTTGCCCAGCACCCGACCCATGGCCCGCCCCGACCTCGTCAGACGGGGGCGCCCGCCTCGTACGCCTGGCCCACCGCCTTTGGGGGCCGCACGCGCCGGAAGAACAGGGCGAGCACGACCAGGGTCACGATGTAGGGCAGGCTCTGGATGAAGGCGTTGTTGATCCAGCTCACCCGCAGGTACACCGTGAGCGCCTCGGTCCAGCCGAACAGCAGCGAGGCCAGCGCCGAGCCGACCACCGTCCAGTTGCCGAGGATGAGCGCGGCCAGCGCGATGAACCCGCGGCCCTGGTTCATCCCCTCGTTGTACTGGCCCACCAGCTCAACCGAGAGGTAGGCGCCGGCCAGGCCGGCGAACGCGCCCGAGATGAGCACGCCGGCGTAGCGCATCGCGATCACCCGGACGCCGAGGCTCTCGGCCGCCCGCGGGTTCTCGCCTGACGAGCGCAACCGCAGCCCGAACACGGTCCGGCTCATGACGTACCAGGCCGCCACCCCGAGCAGCAGGGTGAGCGGGACCATGGGCGACATCTCGCCCAGCCCGGGCACGTCGATCCTGGGGAGCTGGCGCACCGCCGGGGACTGGGTGCCCTGCCCGTAGGAGACGATCGAGAGGAACCGGGGAATGCCCAGGGCGAGGACGTTGATGGCCACGCCGGACACGATGTGGTCGACCCGGAAGGTGACCGTGGCGACCGCGTGGACCAGCGCGACCAGCGTCCCGGCCAGCACGGCGATGAGCAGGCCGGCCAGCGGCCCGAAGCGCAGCGCCCCCCAGGCGCCGAACCAGGTCCCGAAGATCATCATCCCGTCGATGCCGATGTTGACCACCCCGGAGCGCTCGTTGAACAGGGCACCGAGGGTGGCGAGGAACAGGGGCACGAACGCGCGGATGGCCGCGGCGATGGTGGCGACCCCGATCAACTGGGTCACGATCTCAGGCACGCTCGTGGGTCTCCCTGAGCTGGCGGCGGGCGAGGTAGCGGCGCACGAGCTCGTAGGCGATGACGATGGTGAGGATGATGACGCCCTGGAGGATGAAGGTGACCTCCTTGGGCACGTCGGTGTTGAGCCCGATACCCGAGCTGGCCCGGTCGAGGTAGGCGAACAGCAGCGCGGCGGCAACGATGCCGAGTCCGGAGTTGCGGCCCATCAGCGCGATCGCGATGGCGGTGAACCCGTACCCGCGGACGTAGTCGAGCTTCATGAAGTGGTCGATGCCGAGCACGTCCTGGAGGCCGGCCAGGCCGGCGACCGCGCCCGACAGCAGCATCGCCTTCATGAACATCGCGTTGGTGCGGATGCCGGACGGCTCCGCCGCCCGCGGGTTGGTGCCGATCACCCGCAGCTCGAAGCCGAACCGGGTGCGCCGCACGGTCAGCGAGTAGATCACCGCGGCAACCAGCGCCAGCAGGAAGAACCAGGTCAAGGGGGCCGAGCGCCGGAAGGAGAAGCCGATCGAGTTGAAGAAGCCGACCATGCTGCCCACCTGCGCGCTGGGGTCGACCGGAGCGGTGCGCTGCTGGGCGATCGAGCCGACCTGGTTCGGGTCCTTCAGCGGGCCCGACAGCAGGTACAGCAGCACGCCGTTGGCCAGGTAGTTCATCATGATCGTGGAGATGACCTCGTGCGCCCCCCGGTAGACCTTGAGCAGCGCGGGGATGAGCGCCCAGGCCAGGCCCCCGGCCATGCCGGCCAGGATGGTGAGGGGCAGGTGGACCGCTGTCGGGCCCGAGAGCTTCGACCCCACAACCGCCGCGGTGAGCGCACCGATCGCGTACTGGCCCTCGACCCCGATGTTGAACAGCCCGGCTTTGAACCCGATGGCGACGGCCAGGCCGGCGAAGATGAACGGGGTGGCCCGGCCGAAAATGAACGCCAGCGAGCTCGGGTTGAGCAGGCCGTAGTTCCACATGGCGCCGGCCACGTCGACCACGTCGCTCCAGCTCCGCTGGACTACCAGGACGACCAGGACCCCGAGGACGGCCGCGAGCACCAGGGAGGCGAACGGCGCCAGCAGCTGGAAGCCGAAGCGGCGGGCCTGCTCGGCCCAGTCGACCTTGGGGGGCGGCGTCTCGGCGGGCGGCTGGGGCGCGGGCGGACGCTCCTCGACCTTCATGCGACCAACCTCATTCGACCAGCCTCGTGCGACCAGCCTCGTGCGACCAGCCTCATGCGATCACCCTCATGCGATCACCCTCATGCGATCACCCTCGTGCGACCAGCCTCATGCGACCACCCTCGTGCGACCAGCCTCATGCGATCACCCCGCCGCAGGCGCTGCCGCAGGCGCTGCCGCAGGCGCTGCCGCATGTACGGCCGCGGGCGTTCCGGCTCATGCCGCCGGCTCCCGGTCGGAGCGGGCCCCGGTCATGTACAGGCCGAGCTCGTTCATGGTCGCCGCCGACCCGTCCAGCTCGGTGGCGATGCGGCCGTCGTAGATGACGCCGACCCGGTCCGACAGGGCCAGGATCTCCTCGAGGTCGGCCGAGATCAGCAGCACGGCCATGCCGGCGTCGCGGCCGGCGACCAGCTCCTGCCACACGAACTCGGTGGCGCCGATGTCCAGCCCGCGGGTGGGGTAGGCGGCGATCAGCAGTTTCGGCTCGGCGGCGAACTCGCGGGCGAGCACGAGCTTCTGCTGGTTGCCGCCGGAAAGGGCGTAGCCGGGCGCGCTCACGCTGGGGGCCTTGACCCGGAAGTCGCGGATCAGCTCGGCGGCCCGCGCCCGCATCGCCCTGGGGTCGAGGATGCCCAGGCGCGAGAAGGGCCGGCGCTCGTGCTGGCCGAGCACGCCGTTCTCCCACAGGGTCATGGGCAGGACCATGCCACGGGCGTGACGGTCCTCCGGGATGTAGGCCAGGCCCTGCTGGCGCCGCTCCCGGACGCTGGCGTAGGTGATCTCCTCGTCGTTGAGGTAGATCCGGCCGCCGTCGGGCTGGCGCAGCCCGACCAGCGCCTCGACCAGCTCGGCCTGGCCGTTGCCCTCGACGCCGGCCAGGCCGTAGATCTCCGACCGGCGCACGTCGAGGTCGATGCCGGCGACCTGCTCCCTGCCCCGGACCAGGACCCGCAGGTCCTTGACCTGCAGCACGGGGTCGCCGGGGACGGCCTGTCCATGCACCCGCTCGAGCAGGACCGGGCGGCCGACCATCATCTCGGCCACCTCCTCCTCGGTGGTGCCGGCCGCGTCGACGGTGCCGATGGCCTTGCCGTCCCGGAGTACGGTGATGCGGTCGGCGATGGCGAGCACCTCGTCCAGGGAGTGGGCGATGAAGATGATCGTCTTCCCCTGCTCCTTGAGCGAGCGCATGCTCTGGAACAGCTCCTCGACCTCCTGGGGGACGAGCACGGCGGTCGGCTCGTCGAGGATGAGGATGTCGGCGCCCCGGTAGAGCAGCTTCAGGATCTCCACCCGCTGCTGCTGGCCGACGGCCAGCGTCTCCACCCGGTCGCCCGGGTCGAGCTTGGTGCCGAACCCGCGGGCCAGCTCGCCCACCCGGCGCTCGGCCTCGTCGAGGTCGAGCCGACCGCCCGTGCCGGGCTCGGCCCCGAGCACCACGTTCTCGGCCACCGTGAAGTTGTCGACCAGCATGAAGTGCTGATGGACCATGCCGATGCGCAGCGCGATGGCCTTGCGCGGCGAGTCGATCTGCTCGAGCTGCCCTCGCACCAGGATCTCGCCCTCGTCGGGCTGCTCGAGCCCGTAGAGCATCTTCATGAGGGTCGACTTGCCCGCCCCGTTCTCGCCGACCAGGGCGTGCACCTCGCCCTCACGGACCGCGAGGTCGACGTGGTCGTTGGCCACCACGCCGGCGTAGCGCCGGGTGATGCCCCGGCACTCGATCGCGAGCGGCGCCTCCGGGCCCGGGGAGCGCTCGCCGCCCCCCGGGCCAACCACCTCTTCGGCCACGGCCAGCTCTCTTTCGACCGGCTGGGGAACTCCCGCTCCCCAGCCTCCGTGCCCCGGTCGGCTCCCCGGTCAGGCCGTCGGCTTCTCGGGGACCTTGATCTCGCCGCTGATGATCTTCTGCTTGAGCTGGTCGAGCGTGGTCGGGATGTCGCCCAGCAGGTCCTTGTTGAACTCGTTCTGGGCGTAGTCGATCCCGCCCTCCTTGAGCCCGAAGGTCTCGAAGCCGCCCTTGAGCGTACCGGCCACGTACTTGTCGATCGTCTGGGAGACCGCGGTGTCGACCCGCTTGAGCATGGAGGTGAGGATCCACTTCTGCTCCGCGGGGCTGGCGGTCAGGCTCTGGTCGGAGTCGACCCCGATCGCGTACTTCTTGGCCGCGGCTGCCGCCGCGATGACCCCGGCCCCGGTGCCGCCGGACGCGTGGTAGATGACGTCGGCGCCCTCGCGGATCTGCTTGGTGGCCAGCTCCCTGCCCTTGGCCGGGTTGCGGAACGCGTCCGCGGTGGTGCCGGCGTAGTCGGACACCACCTTCACCTTCTTGTTCTGCGTCTTGTTGATGTACTCGACGCCCGCCTTGTAGCCGGCTTCGAACTTCTTGATGAGGTCGCCCTCGAGGCCGCCGACGAACCCGACCGTGTTGCTCTTGGTCTTCAGGGCGGCGGCCGCGCCGACCAGGAACGAGCCTTCGTGCTCCTTGAACCCGATGCAGATCAGGTTCTTGTTCTCGGTGCAGAGCGGGTCGAAGCCGTCGATGACCGCGTAGGTCACGTCGGTGTTCTCCTTGGCCGACTTGGCGATGTCCTCGGAGAACAGGAAGCCGACGCCGAAGATCAGCCCGTAGCCCTCGGAGGCGAGGCCGTCGAGCAGCTCCTTGCGGTTGGAGCCGTCGGGGTTGGGCTCCACCACCTTGAGGTCGAGCTTGTCGCCGAGCTTCTGCTTGGCCTCGGTGGCGCCCCGGTCGGCCGAGTCGTTGAACGACTTGTCGCCCTTGCCGCCGATGTCGAAGACGACCCCCACCTTCTTGGCCGCGGCCGTCGCACTCGTTCCGCCGCTCGAGCCGCCCTCGTCCCCCCCGCCACAGGCGGCTGCCAGCAGCGCGACCGCCACGACGAGGGCGCCCAGCCGCGCACCCCGAACCCACCGCATGCGTTGCTCCTCTCGGTACTCCAGGGCGTCACGCCCAGGCCGCCACCCACCGTGGCGAGAGGTCCCATTTTGCCGCCGTGGACCGGCGGCGGTCTGGAAGCTCGCCGTATTCATTCATACCAGTTCAGAATGCGTCCACCACCGTGCCGTCTCAAGTCCCGGCCGCACGGTTGGACAACGGTACGGTGCCAGGGCAGGGGGCGCACCTGCGTACAATTCGCGGCATGCGACGGATCCTGCTCGGCCTGCTGATGGTCGTGCTCGCCTACTTCGCGGTGACCACGTTCCTGGTCGCCTCGTGGATGGGCAAGGACGAGCGCCCCCAGGCGGACGCCATCGTGGTCCTCGGGGCGGCCCAGTACGACGGCCGCCCGTCGGCCATCTACCGGGCCCGCCTCGAGCACGCCGTCGACCTGTGGAACGCGCGTGCCGCCCCGCTGCTGGTGTTCACCGGCGGCAAGGAGCCGGGGGACCGGTTCACCGAGGGCGGCTCGGGCGCGCGCTGGGCGGTCGGCAAGGGAGTCCCGGCAGCGGCCACGCTGGTCGAGGAGTCGAGCCGGACGACCTACGGGAACCTGGCCGGCGCCAAGCGCGCCCTCGAGGCCAGAGGCCCGAAGGACCGCCGCCTGCGCATCATCATCGTGTCCGACCCGTTCCACATGTTCCGCGCCGTGAAGCAGGCCAACGACCTGGGGCTCGACGCCCACCCCTCCCCCACCCGTACGAGCCCCCTGTCCGCCAGCAAGCTCAAGCTGACCGAGTCGGTTCTGCGCGAGGACCTCGCCATCGGCGGCTACGTCATCGCCGGGAGCGGCTAGCGAGCCCGCCAGGAGGACCCATTGGCCCTGACCGTCGTCGACCATCCTCTGGCCAGGACGATGCTGACCGCGCTGCGGGACGCCGCCACGTCGCCACCCCTGTTCCGGCTGCTCGCCAAGCGGCTCGCGCTCACGCTGGTGGTGGAGGCGACCCGCACGGTGCCCACCGAGGCCCGCCGGGTCACCACCCCGCTGGCTGAAGCCGACGGCAGCCGCATCGCCGCGCCGCTGGTGGCCGTGCCCATCCTGCGCGCCGGGCTGGGGATGCTGGAAGCCGTCACCGAGCTGTTCCCGGAGGTGGCCGTGGGCTACATCGGGCTCGAGCGGGACCACGCGACCTTCCAGCCGTCGGCGTACTACTCCAAGCTCCCCCCGCTCGAGGGGGCCTGGGTGCTGCTGCTCGACCCGATGCTGGCGACCGGCGGCTCGGCGTCGGCCGCCTGCGCCAGGCTGTTCGCAGCCGACCCGGCCCGGGTCACCCTGCTCAGCGTGGTGGCCGCACCGGAGGGCATCGACCGGCTGGCCGCCGAGCACCCCCGCCTCGACATCGTCACCGCGGCGGTCGACGAGCGCCTGAACGACGCAGCGTACATCGTCCCGGGCCTCGGCGACTTCGGCGACCGGCTGTACGGGACCTGAGATCGGCCAAGGCGTCCTGATCAACCCGGTAGTCCTCGGTCGATGTGGGAGGAGCTCGCTCTGGCGTGGCGTGCCCTGACCACAGCCCTCGTTCGATGTGGGGGGAGCTCGCTCCCCCCACGGCCCCCCAAGAGCGCCTGTGCATGGTGCCGGGGGCGCCGCGGGTGCACCAGGACACGCTCCCCCCACGGCCCCCCAACAGCGCCTGCGCCATGGTCAAGCGGATCCCGCCGCCGCCACGGCCCCCCAAGAGCGCCGGTGTCATCGTGCCGGGGCGCCGCGGGTGCACCAGGACACGCTCCCCCCACGGCCCCCAAGAGCGCTTGTGCCATGGTCCGGCGGATCCCGGGCCCTCGGCGACCCGCCGCATTCGATAACAAAGGGAACACGGCAGGGGCGAAATCTGAGACAAGGAGCCTAACCATACGCTTCAATCTCTCGAAGCTTACGAATTAGACAAGGAGCGCAAGCTTGACCCGAGAGAGCCGGTCCGGCTCGGTCGCTCGCACCGTCCCCGACCAGGGGCTGCTCGCCGCCTTCAGGGTCCTGGCCGCGGGGGAGGACCCGGGCACTGCCGGCCCGACTCTGCTCGAGCGCGCCTGCGCCGCCCTGGAGGCCGAGGAAGGCGCCATCCTGCTCGCCGGACCGGACACCCACCACCCGGGACCGCCGTTCGCGCCCGGCCAGCACCACGGCAGCCCGAGTCCGGACACCCACCATCCGGGACCGCCGTTCGCGCCCGGCCAGCACCACGGCAGCACCGGTCCGGGCGGCCGGATCGGAACGCGCGAGTGCGACCCACTTCGCTGGGCCGGCGCGCTGGCCGCCGGCCACCCGGTGGCGGCCGGGGGACCGGCGCCCGAGCTCTGGTGCCCGATGGTCGTGGAGGGACGGCCGGTGGGTGTCCTGGCCGTGCGCCGGGACCGCCCGGCGCCCTTCACGCCCGCCGACCATGCCGCCATCGAGATCCTCGCGATCGGCGCGGCCGTGGCCGCCGACCGGCTGCGGTTCCTGCGGCTCTGGTCTGACAAGCTCGACCAGGCCGACGCGGTCCACTCCCAGCTCCTCCGCTACGCAGACGACCTGCGCACGACCTGGGCGGCCGAGCGCCGGCAGGCCGAGGACCTGCGCGAGGCCCTGGCTGCGGTCGAGCACGCCTACTCGGCCACGGTGCGCGCGCTCGCCACCGCGGTCGAGGCCAAGGACGCCTACACCGGCGGCCACCTCACCCGGGTGACCGCGTACGGGGTGCAGGTCTGCAAGGCGATCGGGGGCAGCCTGCCGGCCACCCCCGGCCTCGAGCACGCGTTCCTGCTCCACGACCTCGGCAAGATCGGCGTGCCCGACGCGGTCCTGAACAAGGCCGGTCCGCTGACCGACGAGGAATGGGTGCTGATGCGCGAGCACCCCGCCATCGGCATGCGGATCCTCGACGGCGTTCCCCAGATGGACGTGGTCCGCGAGGTGGTCTACTGCCACCACGAGCGGTGGGACGGGGCCGGCTACCCGGAGGGGCTCAAGGGCGAGGCGATCCCCCTGGCGGCCCGCGTGTTCGCCGCGGTGGACGCGTTCGACGCCATGACCACCGACCGGCCCTACCGGCGGGCCTCGGGACTCGACGAGGCGCTCTCCCGGCTCCGGGCCGCGTCGGGGACCCAGTTCGCGCCGGACGCGGTCGACGCGATGCACCTGGTCGACCGGGAAGAGCTGCAGGCGATCCAAGCGACGGCCGTGCGAAGGCGCTAGCGGTGCGGCGGCTGCGGGTGCAGCTCACCGTGCTCCTAGCCATGCTCGGCCTGCTCGTTGCCGCCTGGGGCGCGACGATCTTCCTGGGCGCCCGCAACGCCGCCCTGCTCAACGCGTCCGAGCAGGTCGAGGTGAGCCGCTTCGACGAGCTGCGGCGCATCGCCATCGACTTCGAGATGAAGTTCGTCGACGCCGAGACCAACCAGCGCATCTTCCTGCTGACCGGCAACGCCGGGGCCCGGGCGCGGTACGCCCTGGCCAGGCGGAGGGCAGACGACCGGCTGGGCCGGGTCCGGACGCTCGCCCTGCCCTGGCCCACCCTGCTCCCCAGGATCGACCGGGTGCAGACCGCCTACGTGAAGTGGGCCAAGGCCGCCGAGGGCGAGGTCAAGGCGCGCGACCGCTTCGGGCCCGGGGCCGCCGCCGTCGTGGTGAGCCAGGGCGCCAGCCAGAACCGCTTCACCGAGCTGCGGATCCACCACACCGCGCTCGACCAGCTCCTGGCCGGGCTGCAGGTGACCGCCGCCCGCCAGCAGCACTCCACCTACCGGGACACCCAGCGGCTGGCCCTCTACGCGGCCGTCATGATCCTCGCCACCGTCACGCTCATCTTCGTCTACCTGCGCCGGGCGGTCGGCGCCCCGGCGGACGCGCTCCGCTCCGCCTCGGGCCGGCTGGCCGGCGGCGACCTGGACACGCCGGTCGAGCTGCCCGTGCCCAACGAGCTCGGCGCGGTCGCCGGCGACCTCGAGGTGATGCGGCGCCGGCTCGCCGGCCGCATGGACGCCCTCCAGCGCCTGCGCGACCTCTCCGCGAACGTGGTAGGAGCCACCAGCCTCCAGGGGCTGTGCAACGTCGCCCTGGCCGGGCTCGGGCCGGAGGTGGGCGCCGCCCGGGCCGCGCTCGCCGCCGTCGACCAGCAGGGCCGGCTCCAGCTCCGCGCCCTGGCCGGCTTCAGCGACCCCGCGGTGGCCGAGATGATCGTCAAGGCCGACGAGGAGATCCGGGCGGCGCTCCCGCTCGGCGACCTCTACGACGGACAGGTGGTCGGCTTCGCCGACGTCGACCACGTGGCCAGCAGGGCGGCCGAGCCGGTGCGGGAGCTGGTGGCCAGGATGGGGTCGCGCTCCCTCGCGCTGGTGCCGCTCGTCTCCCGGGGCTCGTTCGTCGGCCTGCTCGGGTTGTTCTGGTCCGAGCATCACCCGCTCGACCAGGAGCAGGAGGCCCTGCTCGGGCTGGCCGGCAACCAGATCGCGGGGGCGCTGGCCGCCGCGCTCCGCTACGAGGAGGCCGAGCGTGCCGCCGGGGAGGCCCGGGCGGTGTTCTACGCGATCGCCGACGGCGTGCTGCTGACCGACCCGGCCGGCCGGGTCACGGCCATGAACCGGGCCATGGAGCTGCTCAGCGGCTGGACCGAGGTGGAGGTCCAGGGCATGCCCTACGCCGACGTGCTGCCGGTCGAGGAGGAGGGCAGCATCCCCATCCGGCCCGAGGCCCGCCCGCTGGCCAGGGCCATCGCCACCGGCGAGCCCGCCAGCGACCAGGGCTACGGTGTCGACCTGGTCACCCGGGACGGCCGCAGGGTCCCGGTGGCGGTCAGCTCCGCCCCGATTCTCGACCCCACGGGCCGGGTCGTCGGTGCGGTCGACGTGGTCAGGGACGTCTCCCGCGAGCGCGAGGTCGACGAGGTCAAGACGGCCCTCATCTCCACCGTCTCCCACGAGCTGCGCACCCCGCTCACCCTCATCCACGGGTTCGCCGAGCTGCTGGTGCTGCGCGACATGCCGGTGGAGCGGCAGCGGGCCTCCGCCGAGGAGATCCTCGAGGCCTCCCGCCGGCTCGCCCGCCTCATCGACGACCTGCTCAGCGTGTCGCGCATGGAGTCCGGCCGGCTGGTCCTCGACCCGCGCCCCCTCGACCTGGCCAGCGTGGTGGAGCGGATCCTGTCGCCGTTCCGGGCCATGGCGGCCAGGCACACCATCCGGGCCGAGGTCGCGGGCGGCCTCCCGGTGGTCTGGGGCGATCCCGACAAGGTCGACCAGATATTGACCAACCTCGTTGGTAATGCGATCAAATACTCCCCCGGAGGGGGGGAGGTCGTGGTGTCGGTGGCACCGTTGCCTGAAGCGCGCGAGGCCCGCTTGCCTGAAGCGCGCGAGGCCAGGCTGCTCGGAGCGCGCGAGGCCAGGCTGCTCGGAGCGCGCGAGGCCAGGCTGCTCGGAGCGGGCGAGGCCGATCTGGTCCAGGTGAGCGTCCGCGACCAGGGAATCGGCATGAGCCCGGGCGAGATGGGGCAGCTTTTCGAGAAGTTCTACCGGGTCGACCGGGACGAGGTCCGCCGCGCAGGCGGGACCGGCCTTGGCCTGTACATCACCAAGCGGCTGGTCGAGATGCACGGAGGGAGAATCTGGGTCGAGTCCCGGCTCGGGGCGGGCTCGGTCTTCTCCTTCACCCTCCCGAGTCGCGACGACCTGGTGGGGAGGGGGAGCCGGTGAAGCTGCTGATCGCCGACGACGAGCCGTCGGTCCGGTCGCTGGTCCACGTCACCCTGGAGGGCGACGAGCACACCATCCTCGAGGCCAGCGACGGGGTCGAGGCGCTCGAGGTGGCCCGCAGCGAGCATCCCAGCCTGGTCCTGCTCGACATCATGATGCCGAGGCTGGACGGGCTCGCGGTGTGCCGGGCGATCAAGTCGGACCCGGCAACCAGTGGCACCGTGGTCGTCATGCTCACCGCGCAGGCCCAGGACCGCGACCGCGACCAGGGGCTGGCCGCCGGCGCCGACGACTACTTCACCAAGCCGTTCTCGCCGCTGGCCCTGCTCAACATGGTCGAGCGGGTCCGCAAGACCCGGCGCGGGCCGGGCCAGGCGAATCCCAGGCGCCCGTAGGCGCCCGGGCGCCGTGAGCGCCGACGGGGCCGAGCCGGGAAGGGCTTGCGCTCCTCGCCTGCCCGGCCAGAATGGTCCGAGTGGGTCATGCGGCCCGGCGGCCGATCGAGGAAGATGGCATGCCCGGTCCGTGTGGCGCCCGAGCTCCCGTCAGCCGCAACGCAATCGAGGTGGTCGTCCTTGCTGCTCGCTGGATACGTCCTGGTCCTAATCGCCCTCGTGGTCCAGCTCGCCCTCGCCGAGCTCGTCGTCCGCCGTCCGAGGACCGGGCGCCGCGCCGTCCCGTATGCCGCGATCGCCCTGGCCGCAGCGGGCACGGCGGCCGGCAGCATCCTGGAGCATGCCTCGGACGTCACCCCGGGGCTGCGCGGGCTGGTGGTGCTGTGCTTCGGGGTAGCGCTGGCCGGCGCGCTGGTGGTGGTGCGGGCGATCACCGGCCTGCTCGCGGCTGAGGAGCGCCGAGGCCGCTGACCACCGCCCGGGGCGGGCGGATCGCGTCCCAGTCCACCAGGAGCCACGACTCGTCCGCGGTCATGACCGTGCCGGCGACGTAGCCGCCCCCGAAGCGGCTCGGGAGGACCCGGGCGCCGGGTGCGAGCCGGTCGACGCGCAGCACCTCGTCGACCAGGAACCCGACCGGGCCGGGCCGGGTGGCGACCACGACGATGCGGCCCACCGGGCCGATGTCCGGCAGCCCGAGGGCGAGCCTGAGGCTGACCACCGCGACCGGCCGCTCCCCGCCCCGGAGCGCGCCCAGGCTCGACGACGGCAGCCCGGGCACGTGCGGCTGGCCGGTGCCGATGTCGACCACCTCCTGGACGGTCTCCCGGCGGCACGCGTAGCCCCGTCCTGCCAGCCGGAACAGCAGCAGCTCAGCCCCTGCCCCGGGCGCCTCAGCCAAGTGCCCGCCCCTGGTGCGGGAGGCGGCCGGCGGTCGAGATGGGCATGGAGTCTCCTCGGGGAAGCGGCCAGCAAGACGTGGACCCGTGGTACTACCTCGGCAGCCCCTGTGGTCACCTACAGTGATCAGGCTACGGCGACAAGTGATCAGGCTACGGCGACCAGTGATCAGGCTACAGCGTCCAGTGGCACGTTGCGGGCCTGGACGGGTACCCTCCGGGCGCCCGGAGTCCTCGAAGGAAGGGAGGGCAGCATGGCCGAGGTCTTCGAGTCCAGCGACATCCCCGGAGTCTGGCTGGTCGAGCTGCAGCCGGTCGACGACGCGCGGGGCCGCTTCCTGGAGACCTACCGCTCCTCCTGGCTGCCCTTTGCCGCAGCGATGGTGCAGGGCAACCGCTCGGAGTCGGCACCCAAGGTGCTGCGCGGGCTGCACTACCACCGGCGCCAGGCCGATTTCTGGTTCGTGCAGTCCGGGCGGGTGACCACCGTGCTGCTCGACACCCGGATCGGCTCGCCCACCGAAGGCAAGCACATCACCCTCCAGCAGGGCGGCGGCAAGGACGTCGCCGTCTACATCCCGGAGGGCGTCGCCCACGGCTTCTACGCCCACGACCAGGTGGTCATGACGTACCTGGTGACCAACGAGTACGACGGCAGCGACGAGCTCGGCGTGGCCTGGGACGATCCCGACCTGGGCATCGCCTGGCCCGACCAGCAGCCGAACCTGTCAGACCGGGACGGCAAGAACCCGCGCCTGGTCGACGTCCCGGCCGACCGACGCGTGCCGTACTCCGGCTGAGCAGCACGCCTCGCGTGAAGCGCGCGGAGCGGGGCCGCCTGAAGCGCGCGAGGCCGGCTCGAGCAGCAAGGCGCATGACCCTGGCGCTCGTGGGCTACACGTTTGTGACCTCACGGCGCTACCGTGGGGACACGTTAGCTTGCTGCCCCTTCAGGAGCGCGCCATGATGGAGCGTCCACGCCGCGTGCACAGCACGCGGCACCACAGCAACCAGGCGAAGTCGCCGCCGCCCGACCGGCCCCCGACACCGCCGCCGCCGCCGCCGCCGCGGTGGCGGGCGTGGCTGCCGGCCCTGGGCCTGGTGCTCACGCTCATCCTGCTCTTCCTGCCGTCACGGATGTCCCAGGGCCAGGTGCAGCAGCTGGACTACACGACGTTCAAGTCCAAGGTCGCCGCGGGCGAGGTCCAGTCGGTCGAGATCGGCTCGGACGGGCACATCGAGGGCAAGTTCAAGAACGGCACCCGCTTCCGCTCCGCCCTGCCCACTGCCCTGCGGGACGACGAGCTGACCAAGCTGCTCGACCAGAAGGGCGTCCAGGTCAAGGCGGTCGGGCCGTCGACCTCGTTCGGGTCGGTGCTGCTCAGTCTCCTGCCGCTGCTGCTGTTCGTCGCCTTCTTCATCTACCTGGGCCGCTCCACCAGGCGCCAGCTCGCCGGGCTGGGCGGCATCGGCCGCTCCCGCGGCAAGGTCTACGACATGGAGGAGAAGCCGAGCACGACCTTCGCCGACGTCGCCGGGTATGAGGGCGCCAAGCGGGAGGTCAGCGAGGTGGTCGACTTCCTGAAGAACCCCGACCGCTACCGCAGGGCCGGCGCGGTCGGCCCCAAGGGCGTGCTGATGGTCGGGCCGCCGGGGACCGGCAAGACCCTGCTCGCCCGGGCGGTGGCCGGCGAGGCGCACGTGCCGTTCATCTCGGTCACCGGCTCCAGCTTCGTGGAGATGTTCGTGGGCGTGGGCGCGGCCCGGGTCCGCGACCTGTTCGCCGAGGCCCGCAAGCGGGCGCCGTCGATCATCTTCATCGACGAGATCGACGCCATCGGCCAGCGCCGCGGCGGCCAGATCGTCTCCAACGACGAGCGCGACCAGACCCTCAACCAGATGCTTTCGGAGATGGACGGCTTCGACCCGGCGACCGGCGTGGTGCTGATCGCGGCGACCAACCGGCCCGAGGTGCTGGACCCGGCGCTGCTGCGCCCGGGCCGGTTCGACCGGCAGGTGGTGATCCCGCTGCCCACCCAGCGGGAACGCCGCGCCATCCTCGAGGTCCACGCCCACGGCAAGAAGCTCGGGCCCGACGTCGACCTGGACGTGGTCGCCCGCAGCACCCCCGGGTTCTCCGGCGCCGACCTGGCCAACCTGGTCAACGAGGCCGCCATCTTCGCGGTCCGGGCGGGCCGCGAGGTCATCAACGCGGTCGACTTCTCCGAGGCGCGCGACCGGATCCTGCTGGGCCGCCGCGACTCCTCCAACGCGCTGCTGCCCGACGAGAAGCGGGCCGTGGCGGTCCACGAGGCCGGCCACGCCATCGTCGCGGCCGTCTCCGAGCACGGCGACCCGGTCGCCAAGGTCACCATCCTGCCCGCCGGCCAGGCCCTGGGGGTGACCGAGCAGCTCCCCATCGACGAGCGCCACCTGTACACCGAGGGCTACCTGAAGGACTCGCTGGCGATCCGCATGGGCGGCCGCGCCGCCGAGCACATGGTCTTCGGGGAGGGCTCCACCGGCGCCGCCAACGACCTGGCCAGCGCGACCGACCTGGCCATCCGGATGGTGCGCGAGTTCGGCATGAGCCCGGCGCTGGGCCCGGTCGGGTTCGCCTCGGGCAGCCCGATGTACCTGGGCGGCGAGGAGGTCCGCAGCCGGCCCTACGCCGAGGCCACCCAGCGGGTCATCGACGAGGAGGTCGCCAAGCTGCTACGCCAGGCCGAGCAGCGCGCCACCGCGATGCTGAGCGAGCACCGCGACGCGTTGGACCGGCTCACCGAGCTGCTGCTGGAACGCGAAACCCTCGACGGCACCGACGTCGACGAGATCCTCGGCCGCATCCCCGGCCAACGCCAACCGGTCGGCGCCAGCGGCCACACCGCCACCGCCGTCTCCATCGGGGACACCGGGCCGGGCGGTTGCTGCCGTCCCCAGCAACGAGGAGTTGATGCACGGTGAACGGCAACGACGGCATCGCGGTGACGGAGCGCGGCCGTCGCCACCGGTCCTGGCCGACCTATGCGCTGCTCGCGCTCGGGGGCTGGCTGGTCGTCTCGCTGCTGGTGCTCTCCACCACGCGGGTCACCGCGGACATGATCAGCGCTGTCACCAGCGGCCTCGCGCTGGCCGTCCTGGCGGGCTGGGCGCGGGCAGCCCGCAACCCCATCCCACCCTTGATGATCGCCTTGTCCTTCGGACTGTGGCTGCTGCTGGCCCCCTCGGTGTAGGAGTTCAGGGACGGGGTGGACACCCCGGAGTTCGTCCCGATCACTCCCTGACGGCGGCGGGGATGAGTAGTTCAGACTGTCTGGGCGAGCGCGACGGCGGCGGCGATGTGGGACAGGTGGGTGAGCGCCTGGGGGAAGTTGCCGAGCAGCGCCCCGCTGGCCGGCTGGAACTCCTCGGCGAACAAGCCCAGGTCGTTGGCGGTCGCCGACGCCCTGGTGAAGGCGGCGCGCGCCTCGGCCGTGCGGCCCTGGCGGGCCAGGCACTCGGCCAGCCAGAAGGTGCAGGCCACAAAGGCCCCCTCGGCCCCCTCCAGGCCGTCGGGTGTCCGGTAGCGCAGCAGCAGCCCGTCGACCTCCAGGTCCTCGCGCAGCGCGTCGACGGTCCGCAGCATGCGCTGGTCGTCCCAGGCGAGGAAGCCGACGGCGGGCAGCAGCAGCAGCGCCGCGTCCAGCTCGGGCCGGTCGAACGCCTGGGTGAACACCCCCCGGCCGGGGTCGTAGCCGTGCCGCTCCACGGCGGTGCGGATGGCCGCCCGCGTCGCCGTCCAGCGCCCCACCGGCGCGGGGAAGCCGACATCGGCGGCCAGCCGCAGTCCGCGGTCCAGGGCTACCCAGCACAGCACCTTGGAGTGGACCAGATGCCGCGGCGGGCCGCGCAGCTCCCAGATGCCACGGTCGGGGGTCGTCCAGCGCTTGGCGGCCTCGTTGACCAGCTCCACCAGGAACCGCCAGGCGTCGGCGTCGGGGGAGCGGCCCTGCCGGTGCCAGGCCCAGGCCAGGTCCAGCAGCTCGCCGTAGACGTCGTGCTGGTGCTGGCGGGTGGCGGCGTTGCCGATGCGCACCGGGCGGGCGCCCCCGTAGCCGTCCAGGTCGTCAAGGGTCAGCTCGACCAGCCGCCGCTCGCCGCCCAGCCCGTACATGATCTGCAGCTCCTGGGCGCTGCCGGCGGCGCTGCGCTGCACAAAGCGGCGGAACCCGTCGGCCTCGGCGGTGTAGCCCAGCTCGGCCAGCGACCGTAGCGCGAACACCGAGTCCCGCACCCAGCTTGCCCGGTAGTCCCAGTTGCGCGACCCGCCGGGGGCCTCGGGCAGCGAGGTCGTGGCCGCGGCGGCGATCGCCCCGGTGGTCGCCTGGGTGAGGGCCTTGAGGACCGTTGCCGAGCGGATCAGTGCCGCCTGGTCCCGGCC